>CACFOC010000005.1 GCA_902567945.1 uncultured Pelagibacteraceae bacterium
TTTTCTTATTTTTTTTTGTCTTTTTAGTTTCTTCATCAGGTTCTTCAGGAATTTTTTCATATTGAATATATGGACCAAATCTTCCCACTTTTAGGTACATATCATTACCATTTTCGTGGTTTCCAATTAATTTTGGTTCCGCTAATTGTGACTGTTGTGCAGCCTTTGCTTTTGATAAAGGTCTGGTAAATTTACACTCAGGGTAATTGGAACAACCAATAAAAGCACCACCGCGGAAACTATTTTTTAGACTTAATTGACCATTAGCGCAAAGCTTGCATTTTCGATCAATATTACCATCATTATCTCTCTCAAATATTAAGGTACCAAGACTATCATTCAATAAATCTAAAACTTCCCTCGTTCTTTTTTCCTTAACTTCAGTAATATTTTGGTTAAAGTCTTTCCAAAACATCTCTAAAACTTTAATCCATCCTTCTTTTCCTGAAGTGATTTCGTCTAATTGATTTTCTAATCCAGCAGTAAAATTATAGTCTACATACTTAGAAAATAGTTTTTCTAAAAAAGCCGTTATTAATTTTCCCCTATCTGTTGGATGGAATCTTTTATTTAAAATTTCAACATAACCTCTAGTAGATATTACAGAAATTATACTAGCGTACGTAGAAGGTCTTCCAATACCTAATTCTTCAAGTTTTTTTACTAAACTTGCTTCCGAATATCTAGGCGGAGGCTGTGTAAAATGTTGTTCATCTATAAGACTTTCAATATTTACAGGACCATTTGACATTTTAGGTAAAATGCTTTCACCGTCTTCTTTTTTAGGATCTTTATAAACCTTTAAATAACCATCAAATTTAATTACCGATCCAGTAGTTTTTAAAATAGTTTCTTTGTTATCAGATGTAATTGTAATTGTGTTTCTATCAAATTGAGCTGATTGCATTTGAGAGGATAAAGCTCTGCTCCAAATTAGATCATACACTTTATATTGTTCGGGACTTAAATATTTTTTAACTTTTTCAGGAGAATTATCAATATCTGTAGGTCGTATTGCTTCGTGAGCTTCCTGGGCATTCTTTGCTTTTTTACCAGAATAATTTAGAGGGTTCTTAGGAAGATATTCATTACCATATTCATTTTTAATAAAATTTCTAAAATTAGACACAGCTTCTTCTGATATGTTTGTACCATCAGTTCTCATATAAGTGATTAAACCAACAGTTTCTCCATCAATTTCTATTCCTTGATAAAGTTTTTGAGCAATTTGCATTGTTCTTGAAGCACCTAAACCCAATCTTCCCGAGGAAACTTGTTGAAGTGTTGATGTAGTGAAAGGACCTGATGGGTTTCTACTTACAATTTTTGAAGATATATCAGATATATTAAATTTAATTTTTTTAATTTTTTCTGTGGCAATGTTAATTTCCTCTTTGTTTTTAAAAGAAAATTTTTCAACCTTGTTACCTTCAAGCTGTGAAAGATTAGACGTAATAATATTATTGCTTTTGTCTGTGAAATTTACTTTTAAAGTCCAAAACTCTTTAGGATTAAATAATTCAATCTCATGTTCTCTTTCAGTAATTAATTTCAACGCAACAGATTGGACTCGTCCAGCAGATTTAGATCCTGGTAGCTTAGTCCACAAAATAGGAGAAATATTGAAACCAACTAAATAGTCTAATGCTCTTCTAGCCATGTACGCGTCCACTAAGAGTGGTTCAATATCTCTAGGATTTTCTATACCTTTCATTACAGCTTTTTTTGTAATTTCATTAAAAACAACTCTTTCTATCTTCTTATCTTTTAATAATTTTTTTTGATCCAAAACTTCTTTAACATGCCAAGCTATAGCCTCACCTTCACGATCTGGGTCAGTAGCTAAAATTATTTTACTTGAGTCTGCAGCAGTATCAGTAATTTCTTTTAAGTATTTTTTTGAAAATGAATCTATCTCCCAAAGCATTTGAAAATTATTATTTGGGTCGACAGAACCATTCTTCGAAGGGAGGTCACGTATATGTCCATAGCTTGCTAAGACTTTATAGTCTTTACCAAGATACTTGTTAATCGTTTTTGCTTTAGCAGGACTTTCTACAACCACTAGGTTCATTTATGTTTCCTTAGAAACTTTAGTGTCAAATAAATTTTGATTTGTCAATTTAAGCTTTTAGAAATATTAAAAAAATGGCTGTTTACTTAGATTTTTATTTTTTGCTCAGTTTTATTTTTGAGGTTAGAAATATTTTGACGGTGAGTAAAAATAATTAAAATAAAAAAAACAAACAAAAGAAAAGACATTTCAATAGAAATATTTATGTTTTTTGATTGTTCAGCAGGTACCAAGGAAAAGATTGATATTACTGTCTCTCGAAATAAAGTAACAACAAAAACTGTCAGCGATGAGAACATCGAAGATAGAGAAGAATATTTAAATATTAAAGAAACCGTCACCCATGTAAAAATAAATAGCAAACCTAGTTGAATTGATAATGCTAATAAAACACCTAGATAAGTTGCTACTCCTTTTCCTCCTTTAAATTTTATCCAAATAGGAAACACATGACCAAGAAAAGTCAAAAGAGAAGATAATAAAATAAATTCTGGAAAATATTTTATACTTATAATAACAGGAAAGTAACCTTTTGAGACATCAAATAAAAGTGTCAATACAGCTAAGGTTTTATTTCCGGTTCTAAGAACATTTGTAGCTCCAATATTACCAGAGCCAACTTTTCTTATATCAATTTTGCTAAAAATCTTTGTAAGAAGAAGGCCGAAAGGTATTGATCCACATATGTACGAAAAAAAGATAACAAAATAAATGTCCATTGTTAATTAAATGCCTTCGTAAGCAAGCTCACCTTTTACAAAAGTTTTTAATACCTGTCCCTGCAGCTTTCTATTTTCGATAGGAGTATTTTTAGATTTTGATTTAAGTTTATCTTTATCAACTGTCCATTTTTTATCTAAATCAACAATACATAAATCAGCATCACTTCCTTTATCAAGGTTTCCTTTATTCACACCAAGGATTTTTGCAGGGTTAGAAGTAATAGAGGAAATTAATCTTTTAAGCTTAATAGATTTATTATGGAACAGCTCAAGTGCTAACGGTAATAAAGTTTCTACACCAGAAGCTCCTGTTGCTGCTTGTGCAAATGTCAATCTTTTAGATTCTTCATCTTGTGGTTTGTGATCTGATACTATCACATCAATAATTCCATCGTTTACAGCTTGAACAAGAGCTTTTCTATCATTTTCAGTTCTTAAAGGAGGTGATAATTTTAAAAAAGTTCTAAAATCTCCAATATCATTTTCATTTAGTGACAAATTATTAATAGAGACACCAGTTGTAAAAACTTTTCCTTCTTTTTTAGCTCTTCTTATTACAGAGATTGTTTTTTCTGAAGATACTTGTGATATATGGTATCTGCAGAAATACTCTTCTAAGAAAGCTAAGTCTCTTTCAACAATAATTTTTTCTGCTAAAAATGGAATTCCTTGTAAACCAAGTCTTGTTGATATTTCACCTTCATTAATTAATCCATTTTTAGATAGTATATTATCCTCGGCGTGTTGCATTATTAAAGCTTCAGATTGACTAGCTAAATTCATTATCCGTGCCATAACTTGAGGGTCTTGAACTGTTTTAATTCCGTCAGTAAAACCAATTATTCCTTTTCTTTTAAGAAGTCCAAATTCAGTCATTTGTTTGCCTTCAGTATTTTTAGTTAATGTTGCAGCAGGAAATATATTTATTCTAGATTTATCTCTTCCTCTACGTTTTAAAAAGTCTACCATTGACACATTGTCAATCACGGGAGAAGTATTTGGCATAGATACTACTGAAGTAACACCACCAGATAAAGCGGCATTACTTAGTGTTCTAAAATTTTCTTTATATTCGTAGCCTGGTTCGCCAACAAAAACTCTCATATCAACCAAACCAGGAATTAATAGTTGTTTTTTAAGATCAATTTTACTTGCGCCAGCAGGCAAATTACCATTAGAAACTTTTTTACCTACCGCCTTAATTAAACCTTTGGAGTCAATAATTAAACCACCCATTTCATCTAAATCGTTCTTAGGATCAATTATTCTTGCGTTAATTAAATATTTATCTCTCATTATGTCTTTTTACAAAAAATCTTTAAACAAGCCATTCTTACAGCAACCCCTAGTTCAACTTGTTCTCTTATTACACTTCTATTAATATCGTCAGCTAAGTTGGTATCTATTTCAACACCTCTATTCATTGGACCTGGATGCATTATTAAAGCATCTTTTTTAGCCATTTTTAATTTGTCAGGAGTGAGACCAAAATACTCATAATATTCCCTAGCTGATGGTAAAAAAGAGCCTTGCATTCTTTCATTTTGAAGTCTTAACATCATAACAATATCACATTTGTCTAAACCTTTTTTCATATCGGTATAAGCCTTTACACCAAGACGTTCGATTGAGTGTGGTAGTAAAGTTTTTGGCGCCACAACATTAACTTCTGCACCTAATAAATTCATTAAATAAATATTTGATCTCGCAACTCTAGAATGAAGAATGTCTCCACAGATAGCTATTTTTAGTCCTTCAACTTTTCCTTTTCTATTAATTATAGTTAGAGCATCAAGTAAAGCTTGGGTAGGATGTTCACGTCTTCCATCACCCGCATTTATTACTGAACAATTCACTTTTTGAGACAAAAGATTTGGAGCACCTGAGTCTTGATGTCTTATTACTATTATATCTGGATGCATTGCATTTAAAGTCATAGCTGTATCAATTAAAGTTTCTCCTTTTTTAATAGCGGAATTAACAATATTCATTGACATCACATCGGCGCCAAGTCTTTTTCCTGCAAGTTCAAATGAACTTTGTGTTCTTGTTGAAGGTTCAAAAAATAGATTAATTTGTGTCTTTCCTCTTAATATATCCATTTTTTTGGATGAACTTTTATTAAGAGTAATAAATGTTTTAGCCTGTTTAAGGATATCGTTTATTTGAGAAAAAGATAGATTTTGAATACCTAGTAGGTGATTTTGTTCAATTTTAATAGCTTTAAGTTTTTTAATTATAGCCATTAAAATCAACTCTATAGTCCTTTATGGGGGTCTATGCAAGTATTTTAATTATTTAGTAAGATAATCAATAGCTCCTTGAAGTATATAAGCAGCAGCATTTTTATCTAATTTATCTTCTCTATTTGAGATATTTGTACCTAAATCCTTAGTAATTTTGAAGCTCGCTTCAGATGAAAGTCTTTCATCCCACATAACGATAGGAATAGTAATATTTTTTGATAAGTTTCTTGCTAAATCCAAGGCTGACTGGGAGGCTCCACCCAATGTTCCATCCATATTTATAGGGTTTCCTACAACGATGCCTTTTATATTATTTTCATTAATTATTAGATCAATTTCCTTCAATAGAAATGCAAACTTGCTTTTTCGTACAATTTTAAGAGGTGTAGCAACTTTTTTATTCTCATCACATATTGCAAATCCTATATTTTTGCTACCTGGGTCAATTCCCAACAATCTGGAATTGTTTCCAATAGTTTTTTTAAACTCATCGATACCGAATATATTGTATGTTTTCATCTTAAATGCTATTTTCCTTACTTATTTGCCAATAATCTCAAATGTCAATAGATAAAGATACAGTAAAACACATATCAAAATTAGCAAGAATTTCATTAGATGAAAATAAGGTGGAAAGTTTATCTAAAGATCTAACATCAATAATGAAATTTATTGAGAGTTTAAACGAACTCAATACAGACAAAACAACTCCCTTAACATCTATTATAAATGCTTCACTTAAATCTAGAAAAGATGAAGTAAAAGATGGAAAAATAAGGAATCAGATACTGAAAAATTCTCCAGAAAAAAATGATGAATTTTTTGTCGTCCCAAAGGTAATTGAATAAAATGTCTAAAATTTCAGAATTATCACTTACAAAAATAGTTAATGGAATTAAAAAGAAGGATTTTTCATCTGAGGAAGTTACAAAATCATTTATCGATAGTTCCAAAAAGTCTAAAAAATTAAACACATATATAACCGAATGTTTTGATGAAGCATTAAAATTTTCAAAAAATTTTGATAAGAAAAAAGATTACAAAGGTTTGTTGTCAGGCGTTCCAATTGCAGTCAAAGATTTATTTTGTACAAAAAATGTTAAGACGACTGCTGGAAGCAAAATATTACATAATTTTATTCCAACATACGAATCAACAGTTACTAATAATCTTTGGTCGCAAGGTGCTTTTTTATTGGGGAAATTAAATTGCGATGAATTTGCTATGGGATCTTCTAACGAAACAAGTTTTTTTGGAAATGTGAAAAATCCTTATGGCGAAAAATTAGTTCCAGGTGGATCATCAGGTGGTTCAGCGTCTGCTTTAGCGGCAGGCCTTACTCCAGCAACTATTGGAACTGATACTGGTGGCTCTATCAGACAACCAGCTTCTTTTACTGGAACAGTTGGATTAAAACCTACATACGGAAGGTGTTCAAGATGGGGAATAGTTGCTTTCGCGTCATCATTAGATCAAGCGGGACCTATGACTAACAATGTAGAAGATAGTGCTTTGCTATTACAAGCTATGTCAGGCTACGATTCAAAAGACTCTACATCTGTTGATAAAAAAGTTGAGAACTATTCTTCAAACTTAACTGAAAAAATAAAAGGTTTAAAAATCGGTATCCCTAAAGAGTATAGAGTAGATAAAATGCCAACTGAAATTGATGATCTTTGGAAAAAAGGCATAGAATATTTAAAAGATGCCGGAGCAATAATAAAAAATATTTCACTTGAACATACAATGTATGCATTACCAGCTTATTATATAGTAGCACCAGCAGAGGCATCTTCAAATTTAGCAAGATATGATGGAGTTAAGTACGGCCACAGAGCTAGAGGAAAAAATTTAATCGAAATGTACGAGAATACTAGGTCAGAAGGTTTTGGTAATGAGGTAAAAAGAAGAATTTTAATAGGCACATATGTATTATCTTCTGGTTATTACGATGCTTATTACTTAAAAGCGCAAAAAGTTAGACAATTAATTAAAAATGATTTTGATAAGGCTTTTAAGGACGTAGATGCTATATTGACACCATCAACACCTAGCTCGGCGTTTAAAATAGGAGATAAATCTGATGATCCAGTTTCAATGTATTTAAATGATATTTTTACAGTACCAGTAAATTTATCAGGCTTACCAGCAATTTCTGTTCCAGCAGGTTACGATAAAAACAATTTACCATTGGGATTACAACTTATTGGAAAAGCATTTGATGAACAGACGATACTAAATTTGTCTTTGGCTATAGAAAAAAGAGCTAATTTTAAGAAAAATTATAAGGTTTGGTGGAGTTAATGACAGAAAAAAAATTTGATTATTTTATAAGCGGTGAGAAAGCTAAGTGGGAAGTAATTATAGGTTTAGAAGTTCATGCTCAAGTTTTATCACAATCTAAGCTTTTTTCTTCATCTTCAACAAAATTTGGAAGCGAACCGAATACTCAGGTAAGTTTAGTTGATTCCGGATTTCCTGGTATGCTTCCAGTAATTAATCAATTTTGTGTAGAGCAAAGTATTAAAACTGGCTTGGGTTTAAAAGCAAAAATAAATTTAAACTCTGTTTTTGATAGAAAAAATTATTTTTATGCGGATTTACCACAAGGTTATCAAATTTCACAATATAAGAATCCTATAGTAGGAGAGGGCGAGGTAATTCTTGATATGCCTTATGGTTCAAAAAAAATTAGAATTGAACGTTTACATTTAGAACAAGATGCAGGAAAAAGTATACATGATATGGATCCAGAAAATTCTTTTGTAGATCTTAATCGATCGGGAGTAGCGTTAATGGAAATTGTTAGCAAACCAGATTTAAGATCACCCGAAGAAGTAAACATTTATATAAAGAAGCTAAGATCAATTATGCGTTATCTTGAAACCTGTGATGGAAATATGCAAGAAGGATCTCTAAGAGCAGATGTCAACGTATCAGTAAGAAAAGTTGGAGATAAGAAGTATGGCACTAGATGTGAAATTAAAAATGTAAATTCAATCAAATTTATGCAAGCGGCTATTGAATATGAAGCAAATAGACAGGTTCAACTATTAGAGGCTGGAAAAACTATTGATCAAGAAACAAGATTATTTGACACAAAGAAAAATTCCACTAGATCTATGCGTTCTAAAGAAGATGCCCATGACTATAGATACTTTCCTGATCCAGATTTATTGCCTCTTAATCTTGACAAAAGTTTAATTGATAAATTAAAAAAAGAATTACCAGAATTGCCTGATCAAAAAAAAGAAAGATTTATAAAGGAACATAATTTATCACCCTATGAAGCAAATATCTTAGTTTCTGAAAAAGAAATTTCAGATTATTACGAGGAAGTAATAAAAGAATGTGATAAAAAGCTGGCAATAAATTGGATTACGGTAGAATTATTCGCTGTTTTAAATAAAAAAAATCTTTCAATTACTCAATCACCTATAAGTGCCAAGAATCTATCTTCATTAATTAAAATGATAACTTCTGGAAAAATCTCAGGAAAGATTGCAAAGGATGTTTTTGAAAAAATGCAGACTGGGGACAAGGATCCAAAACAAATTGTTGAAAAAGAAGGTCTATTACAACAAAGCGATCCTAAAGAATTGGAAAAAATAATAGTCAGCGTGATATCAAAAAATCAAGATAAAGTAACACAATATAAATCTGGCAAAGAAAAGCTTTTTGGTTATTTTGTTGGCGAAGTAATGAAAGCATCTAAGGGTAAAGCTAATCCACAATTAGTAAATGAGATTCTCAAAAAGAAACTCCACTAAATAAAATGGGATCAAATCTTGCACTAACAAAAGAAATTGAAAATTATATTAGTAATCATTCTCTTGAATTAACTACAGTTCAAAAGGAAATAATTTCATACAATAACAGTTTAGGAGACATCAAAAGAATGCAAATTTCTATATCACAATGCCATTTTTTGCATTTAATTATTAAAATCGCGAATATCAAAAAAATTTTGGAGATTGGAACTTTCACAGGGTTAAGTGGTCTCACCATGTCTTTATCTTTGCCCAGTGATGGAGAATTGATTACATTAGATAAAAATAAAGAAAGAAATAAGATTGCATCCAGTTTTTTTAAAAAGGCAAAACAAGAAAATAAAATTAAGGGAATTATTGGCTTAGCCCTGGAAAGCATAAATGATTTAAAAGAAAAAGGAAAAAAATTTGATCTTGTCTTTATTGATGCAGATAAAGAAAATTATAAAAATTATTACAATCAATCATTAGATTTAATAGAAAAAAACGGTTTGATTGTAGTTGATAATGTTTTATGGCGTGGTGAAGTTGTTGATGTGAAAAAAAAAGATAAGCTCACCTCAGTCATCAGAGAATTTAATACTTATGTAAATAGAGATAAAAGAACAGAAAATCTAATCATTCCTGTTGGTGATGGTCTTACAGTATGTAGAAAGTTGTAATGTATTTTATTTCGGGATTTTACAAATTTAAAAAAATATCAAATTTAGAAAGGAACAAGAAGATTTTACAAGTATATTTTATTAATAATGGTATTAGAGGATCTATAATCATTTCGAAAGAGGGAATTAACGGAACGATATCAGCTAAAAGAAAAATTTTAGATGAAGGTGTAAATAAAATAAAAAAAACTTTTAAATTTAGTAACTTTGATAACATAAATTTGTCTAAGTGCAGCTATCAACCTTTCCATAGAGGAAAAGTTAAAATAAAAAAGGAAGTTGTTCCTATGGGAATAAAAATCTCAAAGAGGAAGTCTAAAAATTATTTAGATCCCACAAAATGGAATAAACTAATAAGAGATAAAAATACTTTTTTATTAGATGCAAGAAAACCTTTCGAATACAAAGTCGGTACATTTGAGAGATCAATAAATCCAAACGTTAATAACTTTCGTGAATTTCCAAGTTATCTGAAAAATTTAGATAGAGAAAAAACTATAGCAATGTTTTGTACTGGAGGAATAAGGTGTGAGAAAGCAACCACCTTTCTTAAAAAAAAAGGATTTAAAAATGTTTTTCAGCTAAAGGGTGGGATTATAAATTATTTGAAAAAAATTAAAAAAAAGGAAAGTTTATGGAAAGGTGAATGTTATGTTTTTGATAATAGAGTTTCAATTAAACATAACTTGATACCTGGTACTTTCTCAATGTGCAGCGGATGCAGAAAGCCAATTTCACCAAAAGATAAAAAATCAAAAAAATATGAAGAGGGAGTATCATGTCCAAATTGTCACGATCACCTAAAACCTTCACAAAAAGAAAGATTCAGGATGAGACAAAGACAAATAAATCTTGCTAAAGAGCGTGGAAAAAAGCACATATTCCAAAAAGAATTTTAAGAATGAATTTATTAAAAGACAATATTCCAAAATTAGTTCGAAAGCTTGCTTTACCTGCAATGGTAGGTACTCTTTTTCAAACTCTTTATACTATTGTAGATACTTTCTTTGCCGGAAAAATATCGCCTGAAGCATTATCAGCATTAAGCAAATCTTTTCCTATTTACTTTATAATAGTTGCAACATCTATTGGAGTAACTGTAGCTGGCACTGCATTGATTGGAAACAGTATTGGTCAGAAAGATAAAGACAAAACTCTAAATTATTTTACACATATTATTTTTTATGGAATTTTAGTTTCTATAATTATTACCTATTTAGGATTATCTTACGCTGAAAAAGTATTTTACTTAATGGGATCAACTGATGAAGTTATTTCTTTAGGTCTTGAGTATACAAATGTTATTTATTTAGGTTCAGTACTTTTTATTTTAGTTGTTGCATTAAATTCATTTCTGCATGCTGAGGGTGATACTAAAACTTATCGAAATGTTTTAGTTTTATCTTTTTTTCTTAATATTATTCTTAACCCAATTCTAATTTTTGGTTTTCTTTTTATACCAGCAATGGGAGTAAAAGGTATTGGTATTGCAACTATCATTGCCCAGTTAGTGTCATTAATTATAATTCTGATTAAGGTTTTAAAGAATAACAGAGTAAAAGAGATAAATAAAAATTATTTAATACCCAAATTTATTTTTTTTAAAAATATTTTTTTTCAATCTATGCCTATTACTGTATCTATTTGTGGCTATGCACTTGCTGCAGCTATTATTTTTACCTATGTTGGCCAATCAGGAGAATATGCTGCCGCAGGTTATGGAGCAGGTACCAGGATTGAACAGGTAGTTCTTCTTCCTATTTTAGGAATCAACACTGCAATTATATCAATAATAGCTCAAAATTATGGGGCTAAAAATTTTAATAGAATAAAGGAAACTTATATTACCGCCATTAAGTATGCTTTTATGATAATGGTTCTTTCTGGAATAATTGTTTTTATATCGGCAGGTATTATTACAGGTATTTTTTCGAATGATCCTGAAGTAATAGAATATGGAAAAAAATATTTAAAAATTTCAGCATTTGTTTTACCTGCATACCCAGTTTTCTTTCTATCAAATGGTTTTTTTATGGCTTTAAAGAAATCAGAAATGGCTATGATTTCCAATTTTTTTAGAAATGTACTTAATCCAATAGTAGTATTTTATTTAGCAAAATATATTGATGCGAGTTTTAGTACCTTTTTTTGGATATGGGTGGGAATAAATTGGTTTTTTTCGATTTCATATTTCTTGATTATTATTTATTATTTTAAAAATAGATTAGGTAAATCTAGAGCTATCCTTAATCCAAGCCCATAGATAATCTGAAAAAGATCTTCTAACATAAAGATCTACATCTTCCTTTGATTTTCTATGTATAGTTACATCAACATGGTTAAGTATAGTTTGAATTACTTTGTTATCTCCAAAAGTTCCTGAATCAAAATTAAAAGGAGATCCCTTAGAAAGTATTTCAAAAATATTAGAACCAGCTAAGTTAAATACAGTGTAGTGGTCACTAACATTTGTGACAGAGCCTAAATTTGTTTTTGAAATATCTTTAAATAATAAATGTTCTAATTCATAGTCATTAGATTCTTTATCTATAGTATCATTTGAAACTAAAAGCCATTCATTAGGTCCCAGCCACATACATGTGATTTGTTCTTTAGTAGATGTGGAGCAAACTTCTTTTGGCAAAATCATTCCTAATATTTTTCCAACTTTACTAACAAAATCTTTATTTCCTAAGTCACCTCGTAAATTAATTTTTGCTACAGGAGTTTTTTCCTTCATTGAAAAATTATTATATGTATGACTCTCTGTAATTGGCGATGTAAAATTAAGCATTTAATCTCTTACCTTCCTTATCTAAAAAAATTGTATCTGATACTATTACCTCTATTGTTTTGTTTGGCATAGGAACATAAAGTTTTTTTCCTTTTAAGTTTTTCCCATTTTTAACAACTGCTAATGCTATAGATTTGTTTAAGTTAGGACTATAGTAGCTAGATGTTACATGTCCAATCATGTTCATTGGCGGTTTATTTTTAACTTCAGCTACTATCTGAGCTCCTTCCTCAAGAATTTCTTTTGGATCATTAGTTAATAAACCTACATATTGTTTTCTATCTTCCCTCATTGTATCTGATCTATATAAGGATCTTTTTCCTATAAAATCATATTTCTTTTTACTAACTATCCAATCCATTTGTAAATCAACAGGAGTAACAGTTCCGTCTGTTTCTTGACCTACTATTATGAAACCTTTTTCAGCTCTCAATAAATGCATAGCTTCTGTTCCATATGGCGTGATTCCATATTCCTTTCCAGCAGCCATACATTTCTTCCAAACTGATTGACCATAATTTGCTTGAACATTTATTTCGTAACTCAATTCGCCTGTAAAACTTATTCTCATTACACGACACTTTATTTTATCTATTAAACCATTTTTAAAACTCATATGAGGAAAGTTGCTATCAGAATAATCAATGCTTTGTGTTACTTTTTCTAATATTTTTTTACTATTAGGACCACAAACACTTATAGTTGCGAAATGATCAGTAACAGAAGTTAAATAAACTTTTAATTCAGGCCATTCTGTTTGCAGAAAATCTTCAAGTTTACCCATTACAGTAGCCGCACCACCTGTTGTGGTAGTCATTATATAATGATTTTCATCTAAACGTGTTGTAACACCATCATCATAAACCATTCCATCATCGTTAAGCATCAAGCCATATCTACATTTTCCTATAGCTAGTTTACCCCAAGCATTTGTGTAAATACGATTTAGAAACTCAGAAGCGTCACTACCTTGGATATCAATTTTTCCTAAAGTTGAAGCGTCTAAAATTCCGGCACTTGTTCTTGCTGCTTTAGATTCTCTTTGAACAGAATCATGCATATTTTCTTTTTCAGAAGGGTAATACCAAGCCCTTTTCCACTGACCAACATCTTCAAATTTTGCATTATTTTTTTCGTGCCAATCATGTATTGGTGTTTTTCTAGTTATATCAAAAAACTGACCTACGTTTCTCCCAACAAGAGCTCCAAAAGTTATTGGAGAATAGGGTGGGCGAAAAGTTGTTGTACCCAATTCACCTAATTTAGTATTTGTAATTTCGGAAATAATTCCTAAAGCATGCATATTAGCAATTTTTCCTTGATCTGTAGCCATACCTGTTGTCGTATATCGCTTAACGTGCTCTATAGATTTAAAACCCTCTCTCAAGGCAAGTTTTATATCGTTTGCAGTAGAATCATTTTGGTAGTCAACGAAAGATTTAGTTTTTCCAGAAATTTTATTACTTGGTAGCAACCATATATTTTCAAAATCTCCACTTTTAGGTTCTAATACACTTAACTGTTCTACTTCTTTAATATTGAGAAATTCTCTCGTTTTTTCTTGAGACTCTGAAATAATATTTTTTAATCCAAAGGTACCATTACAAGAACCAATAGATATCTGGCTTAGAGTATTTTTTGTGGGAAAAAAATAATGTTTTTTTTCATCATAATCTAACTTGCCGCCTGATTGTGTAAATAAATGAACTGCTGGCGTATAACCGCCTGATACACATAATAAATCACAATCTATTTTTAACTTTCTTCCAATAACGCTGCTATTATCTTTTGAAAGTTGCATTACGTGTATTTTATTAATCTTTTTATATCCTTCTGTATAAATTACAGCGCTTTTCCAATGTATTTTAATGCCTAACTCAATACATTTTTTTGGTAGGGTTCCATCAGATTTTTCTCGAATATCTATTATTGATTTAATTTTTACACCCTTGTTATGTAAAGTTATAGCTGTCTCATACGCATCATCATTATTTGAAAAAATGCTAATGTTGTTTCCACATTTTACACCATACGTATTAATATATTTCCTAACAGCTGAAGAAAGCATTATTCCGGGCCTATCATTGCAATCAAAAATCATTGGCCTTTCAATCGAGCCAGTTGCTAAAATTACTTTTTTTGCTCTAACTTTCCATAAACGTTGCCTAATTTTTCCTATTTTATTTTTGTCTGACAAATGATCTGTTAAATTTTGTACCATGATTAAATAATTGTAATTGTGATAGGCTGCTACACTCGTTCTATTTAATATTTTAATATTTTTATTATTTTGTAATTCTAGACAAGTTTTTTTAATCCATTCTAAAGGTTTCAATCCATTTATTTTATTATAATCACTGTTTGAAAAATTTAGGTTTCCGCCAAAATTAGGTCTTTCGTCAACTAGGAGAACTTTTTTTCCAGCGTTCGCAGCAACTTTTGCTGCTACTAATCCAGCTGGTCCAGCACCAACAATAAGAACTTCACAATGATGATAACTATGGTCATAAATATCAGGATCCTTTTTAGTAGGAGATTTTCCTAAACCAGCAGCTTTTCTAATAAAATACTCATATACTTTTTCCCAAAAACTTGCTGGCCACATAAAGGTTTTATAATAAAAACCTGCAGGGATAATAGGTGAGAAAAAATTATTAATCGATCCAAAATCAAATTTTACTGAAGGCCAGCAATTTTGACTTGTAGCATTTAATCCCTCATAAATTTCAATTTGAGTAGCTCGTAAATTTGGATCTGTTTTACCTTGATCTTTAATAATTTGGACTAAAGCATTAGGTTCTTCAACACCAGAAGTGAATATTCCTCTTGGCCTATGATATTTAAAACTTCTACCTACCAAGTGAATACCGTTGGACAATAAAGCTGATGCTAAAGTATCGCCTTTAAAACCACGAAAGGTTTTTCCATTAAATTTAAATAAAATAGGTTCACTTCTGCTAATTTGTCCACCAGTTGATAATCTATAATTATTTGACATTAGTTACTTGGCTTCTCCCCAATTTTGTAAACAGAATGAATTTTATCATTTGATGTATCTCTAGCCATATTGAACCATCTCCTACATCCATGTGAGTGATTCCATCTTTCATATTGAATACCTTTTATATTTTTTCTCATAAATAAGTATTCTGCCCATTGATCATCACTTAATTCAGTTGGTTGCTTAGGTCTTATTATGTGAGCTTCTCCTCCATAGCTGAATTCGCTATGATCTCTTTCTCCACAATATGGGCATTTAATTATTAACATGTTAATGAGCCACCGCCGCAGCACCATGCTCATCAACAAGATCTCCGCTAACAAATCTATTGATATTGAATGCTGCATTTAAAGAATGTGGTTCATCTTTTGCAATTGTATAAGCAAATAGATGTCCTGACCCAGGAGTGGCTTTAAAACCACCAGTGCCCCAACCGCAGTTAAAGTAGAGTCCTTTAATAGAAGTTTTACTAATTATTGGACTTGCGTCTGGACAAATGTCCACAACACCGCCCCATTGCCTTAGCATTCTAAGTCTACTAAAAATAGGATAAAGTTCTAAAATAGCTTTTAAAGTACCCTCAATAATTTCATGTGTTCCTTTTTGTGTGTATGAAATATATGCATCAGTTCCTGCACCTATGACAAGTTCACCTTTATCAGATTGACTTACGTATGCATGAACAGCATTAGACATTACTACAGTGTCAATTACTGGTTTAATTGGTTCAGATACGAGAGCTTGCAAAGGTTTACTTTCAAGAGGAAGTTTTAATCCAGCCATGTTAGCAATTACGCTTGAATGACCAGCAGCAACCACACCAACTTTCTGAGTTTTAATAAAACCTTTCGTAGTTTCAATTCCTTCAATAGCATCTCCTTTTCTTTTAATTCCTTTTACTTCACAATTTTGAATTATATCCACCCCCATAGAATCTGCTCCTCTAGCATAACCCCAAGCGACAGCATCATGTCTTGCTGTACCAGCTCTTTTTTGTAAAGTGCTACCCATTACTGGGTAACGAATGTCAGGAGAGCAATTAATAATAGGACAAAATTTTTTGACTTGTTCAACATTAAGCCATTCGCAATCTATACCGTTCAGTCTATTTGCATGAGTTCTTCTTTTTAATTCTCTTACATCATGTTGATTGTGAGCTAAATTCATAACTCCTCTCTGGCTAAACATGACATTATAGTTTAACTCTTGAGATAAATTTTCCCAAATTTTTAACGCATGATCGTAGAGACCAGCGCTTGCATCCCAAAGATAATTTGATCTTATTATAGTAGTGTTTCTTCCAGTGTTTCCACCACCAATCCATCCTTTTTCAACAACAGCAATATTTTTTAAATTATGTTCTTTTGCTAAATAATAAGCAGTAGCTAAACCATGTCCGCCACCACCAACAATAACGGCATCATATTCTTTTTTGGGCTCAGCATCTCTCCAGGCTCTTTGCCAATTTTCATGATAACTTAAAGAGTTTTTAATAAGAGCAAATATTGAATATTTTTTCTTCATTATAATAAATTATATCAATTACTTATTTTTTCTCTAGATAAATCATGCAAATAAATAGCCACAGCTATCCAAATTATTATGAATCCTATTAATTTATTTAAATCAAAATATTCGTCATAATAAAAGGCTCCTAATAAAAACTGACAAGTGGGAGTTATAAAAAAGACCATTCCTGATGTCCCTAAACCAGCTAAATCAACACCCTTAAGAAAGAGAAAAAGAGGGATCACCGTCATGGGCCCAGCTAAAAATAACCAAAATGCAATTTTTGGGTCATGTATAGAAAAGTAATAATTCCCATCAATAGTGATTAAATAGAAAATAAGTAATGCTAATGGTGTTATATATAAACTTTCTATTAGTAACCCAATGTCTGACTCTACGCTTATTTTCTTTCTCAATAGAGAATAAATGCTCCATGTAAAAGCAACAATTAATCCTACCCAGGGAACTGAAGCAAAATTAAGCAATAAGTATCCTACAGAAATTGCCACAAGCAAAACAGATAATATTTTTTGTTTATTGTACGGTTCTTTTAAAAAGAGAATCCCAAAAAAGACACTTAGTATTGGCATTATGAAATAACCAAAGCTAGCATCAATTATTTTATTAGTAACAACCGCATATATCCAAGTTGACCAATTAGCAAAAATTAAAATTCCAGTTATTAAAAGATAAATCATCTCCTTTTTTTTTTTAATAATTTTAAAAAAACTATCCCACTTAGAAAATAATGATGTTGTAATAATTAGTGAGAAGGCGGTCCAAATAGTTCTATGTACTACTAATTCAATAGGTCCTGCAAAAGAAGAAGATTTAAAATAGATAACCCCTATAGTTCCCCACCATAATGAGCCGCTAGCCCCATATAAAATCCCATGGAAAGTATTTTTTTTCATAAATTACTGCTATCATTAAATTGAAAAGCAACTAAAATAAAGGTAAATACATCTCTAGGAGAGGTGGGTGAGTGGTTTAAACCAGTCGTTTGCTAAATGACCGTACGTGGAAACATGTGCCGAGGGTTCGAATCCCTCCCTCTCCGCCATTTTAGTAGTGAGGCTTATCCTCGAAAAAATTATATATTTTTACAGGCTTACCTTTCAGCATGTACCTATATACGTTTATATTTTCTAAGACTCTTTGAACGTAGTTTCTAGTTTCTTTAAATTTTATAAGCTCAATCCAATCAACATAAGATATTTTTCCTTTTTGTGGATTGCCATTGATTTTTTTCCAATACCTAACTCTTTTTGGTCCAGCGTTATATGCAGCTAAAGCGAATGGATAAGAGCCCTCATATTCCTCAAGTAAACCTGCTAAATAAAATGAACCTAACTTTATATTATATTCAGGATCACTTGTTAGTCTACTTTTTGAGTACGGCAATTTTGCTTGCTTAGCTACTAACCTAGCCGTATAAGTCATCAACTGCATCATTCCTCTGGCCCCTGCATAACTATTAGCTCTTTTATCAAATTCACTTTCTTGTCTAATCACAGCTAAAACTAATTCGGGTTTGGGCATAGATTTTTTATTTACAATTTGAGGAGTGTTAATAATTGGATAATTAAAATTGTTATAAAATCTCTTTTCATAAGAAGCTTGCTTTGCTATTTGTATTGCGTAATCATATCTATCTATTTCTATAGCAAGCTGTCCAGCGAGTATCTCACTACCTTTTTCAATATTATCTTGAGCTAGATGTTTAAGAAAATCTTTTGAATATTTTGCTTTATCCAACTCCCTTAATAATCTTACAATTTTTACTAAAGGGTTTTTAAAAAATTCTTTTTCAAATTTTTCAGAGACTTTTGGTTGATCAATTAAAGAAAAAGCCTCACCAGGTCTAATTTCGGAAAAAGCTAGTTGGCCATAATATGTATTTTTATACTTAGATGCTTCCGCAAACCATTCTTTTGATTTTTTTTCATTATTAATTTTTTTATAACTTTTTGCTAACCAATATGCTCCTCTTGATAAACTTATCGGATAACCCACATTATTATAAAAATTTTTAAAATGTTGTATTGCAAGATTTGGATCATCCAAAAATGTTATCGCAATCCATCCTGATAACCACTCTCCTTCGGCGTATTCAGAACCGTTAGTCAATGAATGGTTGCTAGCTACCTTGTATGCCTTGGCATATTTTTTTTTGTAAATTAGTGAGCGAGCTAATATTGCTCTTTCTTTCCACCATTTATCAGGTCTTATTAATTTTACAGGATTATTAGGAACAGAGAATAATATTTCAAGTGAAGGATCTAATCTACCTCTTCTTCTTCGCCATTTTAGTCTGTCATATTTTAATCCAATATCATTTTTAAATTTATCAACAACTTTACTTATAGCAGCATCAACTCCATAAGATTGGCTCATTAATATCTGTCTTGCATTATATAGAGTCGTATAATCTTTTGGTAAATATCTTAACATTCTTTTTACGTCCCAGTGTTTGCCTTCCCAAGCATGCCAGTCTGCTCTTTTAACGTTATCTTCTACTGTTATTATTTTTTTATATTTTTTCCTTAGGTAACGTAAGTTACTTTTCGAAAGTTTTGCTTTAATCCAACCTTCTTTTATTAATTTAGATCCTTTATCAATATTCCCTTGTGAGACATATATTTCACCAAGTTTAATTTTACCAAAATCACTTAAGGGCGGCTCTGAATCAAACCAATTTAAAATCGAATTTATTGAATTTGTTTTAATATTAATTTTATGTTCCGCTAGATATCTTAGTCTACTTATTCGAGGAAAATTAGGATTAGTGTTTATAAATGTAACATAATCATAGAAAGATGCTTGATTAGACGATTCTTTTAAATAAAGATAATTTATTAATTCATATAAAGTTTTATCTCTTGATTTTTTTGACATTTTTAAAGCCGATTGCCATTTTCTTTTATCTACAAAATCAAAGGCTTTTTTTGCAATTTCAAAATCTCTCTTTGAAAGTATCGAAGATTTTTTTACTGCTGTTGTAATTTTTTGTTTTACTATAATCGGTTTTTTTGCAGGATAAATAAAAATCTCTTTTTCTTCTTCGATGTTTTCAGCAATCTGTAAATTTTCTTCAGCTTCTTTCTTTTCTTTTTTTTTTAATGGTTTTTTTTGAGGATATAAATTTTTTTTCTCAGCAGTTTTTTCTTTTACCTCTTTACTAATTGTTGGCTTAGGTTTAGGCAAAATAGTATCTCCAGCCACAGCTTGAGAGGTAAAAATGATAAAAATCGCCAAAATTATTAGATTATGTTTGATTAAATACTTCATATATTTATGATGAATAATTTTTTCAAACTATGTTATAAAGATTTATGTTTAAAGGATCAATTGTAGCTTTAATTACGCCATTTAATAAAAATAAGCTGGATGAGGATTCATATATATCTTTAATTGATTTTCATTTGAAAAATGGCACAAAAGGACTAGTTCCTGCTGGTACTACCGGAGAGTCTCCAACTTTAAATCATAATGAACATGAAAGAGTTATTGAGTTATGTGTTAAAGAATCAAAAGGAAAAATTCCTGTTATAGCGGGTACAGGATCTAATTCTACTGATGAAGCTATATCTTTAACAAAGTATGCGGAAAAAATTGGTGCTAATGCGGCATTGGTTGTTACACCTTATTATAATAAACCAACTCAAGAAGGTTTATATCAGCACTTCAAAGCTATTAATGATAATTGTTCAATACCTATAATAATTTATAATATTCCACCAAGATCAGTTGTTGATATGAGTGTCGATACCATGGCACGTCTTTATGAATTAAAAAACATAGTGGGAGTAAAAGATGCTACTGGAGACTTGAATAGGGTAGATCAACAAAAAAAAAAGATGGGGCCGGACTTTATACAGCTTTCAGGTGAAGATGCCACTGCACTGGAATTTAATATGAGAGGTGGAACTGGATGTATTTCTGTTTCTGCAAATGTAGCACCAAAACTTTGCTCCGAATTTCAAGAAGCATCAATTAGCAAAAATAACAGCAACTTGGTAGCTAAAGCAAAATCTATTAATGAAAAATTACAACCACTTCATAAAGCTCTGTTTATCGAAAGTAGTCCCAGCCCAGTAAAATATGCTGCTAGCCTTTTAAATTTATGTTCGGACGATGTTAGGTTACCACTTGTAAAAATTACTGATAAAACAAAAAAAGAAGTTAAATCAGCAATGACTTATGCTAATTTAATTGATTAATGAATCCAAAAACCAAGACTGGTTTAAAAATTATATCCAATAATAGAAAAGCAAAATATAATTATTTTTTTACTGAATTTTTCGAAGCTGGCATTGTACTAAAGGGATCGGAAGTAAAATCTTTAAGAGATGGAAAAGTAAATATTGCTGAATCTTACGCTTTTGATCACAATGGAGAAATGTATTTAGTTAATTCACATATACCATCATATAAACAATCTAGCTATAACGATCATGACCCAAATCGTAACAGAAAGTTGTTACTAACTAAAAGAGAAATAAATAAACTTATAGGAAGAGTAAATAGAGAGGGTTACACACTAATTCCGACAAAAATATATTTTAAAAAGGGTAAGGCCAAAATTGAAATAGCTGTAGCAAAAGGTAAAAAACAATATGACAAAAGACAAACAAAGAAAAAAAGAGACTGGAATAGAGAAAGAGCCAGATACTTTAGAAAGACTAGTTAGTGTAAATGATATATCTTGGCTTAGGTTCAAATTTACCCTCAAGTTTTGGAGATAGAATTGCAAATATAAATTTTGCAATTGAATTACTTAAAGAAAATAATATTAAAATAATTAAAAAATCTAGCTATTATGAAACACCCTCATATCCTAATAACAAGCATCCAAAGTTTATAAATATAGTGATAAAAATAAACACAACATTAAAGCCAAAGGAGCTGGTAGCAATCATAATCTCCATAGAAAGTAAACTTGAACGAGAAAGAGGTAAAAAAAATGACCCCCGTACGTGCGATATTGATATTATTGATTTTAATAATAAAGTATTAAATTTTAAGCATAATAACTTGCTATTTAATATCCCCCATAAAAAATTAATCTATAGAAATTTTGTATTGTACCCACTTTTAGAATTAAATCCTAGATGGAGGCATCCAAAATCTAATATTTTTATTAAAGATTTAATAAAAAAGATTACTGATAAAGACAAGAAGTCTATATTAAAGATTAAAAAAGATTGATATAACAAGGAATGCTTAATCAAGAGGATTTAATAAAAAAAGTAAGAACTTATAATCGCTTTCTCGATCCCGCAACATTATCAAAGGCATATAATTTTGCAGTTAGCGCACATAAAAATCAAAAAAGAGATTCTGGAGATCCTTTTTTAATACATCCCGTTGCTGTAGCTGATATTTTAACTGAATTAAAATTGGATAGCGCTACTATTGCAACAGGATTATTGCATGACACTATAGAAGATACAAAAACAACTTATACAACTGTTAAAAAGGAATTCGGCAAAGAAGTTGCTGACTTAGTAGAAGGAGTGACAAAAATTTCCTTATTAGAGGATAAAGTTACTCCCACATCAAAAGCAGAGAATTTTAGAAAACTAATTCTAGCTACCTCAAAAGATATCAGGGTTCTTCTAGTTAAATTAGCTGACAGACTTCATAATATGAGAACTCTAAAATCTATAAAGGACTCTCTTAGAAGAGAAAGAATTGCAACTGAAACTATGGAAATATATGCCCCACTTTCTGATAGAATGGGAATGAATAGAATAAGAGATGAATTAGAAGATTTGGCCTTTAAAGAACTAAACCCGGAGGCACGAAAACTTATTGTTGATAGGTTAAAATTAAATAAAGAAAATAGAGAAAATAATTTTAATAATATTTCTGCAATATTTGAAAAAGTCCTTAAACAAAATAATTTACAAATCAAAATAATTGGTCGGGAGAAAACCCCATTTTCAATTTGGAGAAAGATGCAATCTAAAAGAATCTCTTTAGAACAACTTACTGATGTAATTGGATTTAGAGTGATTTCAACTGATTTACAAAGTTGCTATAAAATATTAGGAATATTCCATTCAAACTGGTCAACAATACCAGGAAAATTTAAAGATTATATATCTACTCCAAAAATTAATAATTACAAATCTATACATACAGCAATAATAGGACCTAAGAATGAACCTGTTGAAATTCAAATAAGAACAAAAGATATGCATGAATTTGCTGAACGTGGCATAGCCTCACATTGGTTATACAAATCATCTGAAAAGTTAAATACACCCACTTTAAGAGAATATGATTGGTTAAGAGACTTGGTTGAAATAATAGAAAAAGGAACCTCTCCTGAAGATTTTTTGGAATATACAAAACTTCAAATGTTTCAGGATAATGTTTTTTGTTTTACACCCACAGGAGAAGTAATTAAATTACCTAGAGGTGCTACCCCAATAGATTTTGCTTATGCTGTCCATACAAAAATAGGTGATAGTGCAATTAAATGCGAAATCAATGGCACAGATTCACCGCTGCAAAGTACTTTAAAAAATGGTGACTTAGTCAAGATCTTGACTTCAAAAAAAGCGTCTCCTTCACTGCATTGGCTTTCATTGACAACAACTGGGAAAGCTCGAGCTTCTATTAGAAGATATTGGAAAAACAAAACTAGCATTAATGAAGATAAAGAGAAAAAATATCAAACTGGCCTTTGTATACAAATACCACATATGCCAGGTAAATTAGGAGAAGTTAGTAGTTTAATTGGTTTCCATAAATGCAATATATTAAATATAGAAATCTTAGCAAAAAAGACTGATTATTTAGAATTTATTTTTGATATACAGGTAAAAGATTTAAAGAAATATACAAATTTAATAACTGAATTAAAATTAAAAGAATATAAGTTTAAGATTATAAGACACAGGAAAAAAAATGATTTCTTACAAAGAATCTTTAAAAATTTTAAAAAGAACTAAGGCTCTTTTAGAAGGACATTTTGTCTTGTCTTCTGGTTTACATAGCGATAAATACATACAATGCGCAAAACTATTAAGTCATCCACAACAATCTAGAAAGATTTGCTCATCTTTAAAAGCAAAGATAAGTAAAGTTTATAAAAAAATTGATATTATTTTATCCCCAGCAATGGGTGGTATTATCGTGGGCTACGAAATAAGCAGACAATTAAATGTAGTTTCAATTTTTGCTGAAAGAGTTGGAGGTAAATTGATATTAAGAAGAGGATTCTCTATACCAAAAAAATCTAGAGTCCTTGTAGTTGAAGATGTTATAACTACTGGCAAATCAGCTTTAGAATGTTTAAATATAGTTAAAAAAAATAAAGCAAGAATAATTGCCTTCGCTTGTATAATAAACAGATCTAATAAAGATACCTTAAACAAAATTCCAATTATCTCCCAAGTTAAATTTAAAATTGATACTTTTAAAGCAAATGAATTACCTAATAAATTAAAAAAAGTTAAAGTAAAAATTCCAGGCAGTAGAAATCTATCTAAATGAAAAAAAAAAGACTTGGAGTCAATATAGACCATGTAGCAACTATTAGAAATGCAAGAGGAGAAAAATACCCAGATCCTTTAACTGCAGCTTTATTAGCTCAAAAGGAGGGTGCAAGCTCGATTACAGTTCATTTGCGTGAAGATCGTCGACATATCAAAGATTTTGATTTGAAAAAATTAAAGGAAAAATTAAAGATTCCAATAAATTTAGAGATGGCACCAACTTACTCCATGTTAAGAACGGCGTTAAGATGTAAACCAAAGTATGTTTGTATTGTACCAGAAAAACGTCAAGAAATTACTACTGAAGGAGGGCTAAATGTTAATAAAAATTTTAAATTACTAAAAAGTATTATTAAGAAGTTAAATAAAAGAAAAATTAGTGTAAGTTTATTCATTGAACCAAAAATTTCCGATATTAAACTTGCAAAATTATTAAATGTTAATGCGATAGAATTGCATACTGGAAAATTTTGTAACTTATTTAATAATAAAAAAAATTATAATAAAGAGTTTAATAATTTAAAAAAAGCTTCGCTATATGCTGATAAAATTGGTTTAAATGTCCATGCAGGACATGGAATAACGTATGAATCTTTATATAAGCTATGTAAAATAAATAAAATAACAGAATATAATATTGGTCATTTTTTAATCTCAGACTCCATTTTTAATGGACTGCCTAATGTTATAAGAAAAGTTAAGAAAATTATAAAGTTATAATATGAAGATATATGGCATTGGCACAGATATAGTAAATATTAAGAGAATAGATAAATCACTAAAGAAACATGGTGCTGTTTTTAAAAAAAAAATATTTTCTAAAAAAGAAATTAGTTATTGTGAAAGAAAAAAAAATTCTAGTTCATACTTTGCTAAAAGGTACGCAGCAAAAGAAGCGTTTAGTAAGGCATTAGGTACTGGAATTAATAAAGATATAAATTTCAAGAATATCGAAATATGCAATGATAATTATGGTAAACCTTTTATTTTATTAAAAGGACGTGTTAGTAATTATTTAAAAGAAAAAATTAAATCTAAAAAATATGAGATTTATTTATCTCTTTCTGATGATATACCTTGGGCCCAAGCTACTGTAATTATCTCTTATAAATAATGAAAAAAAAAATTATTGATAATATAAAGACATTAATTTACGCATTAATTATTGCGCTATTTATTAGAAGTTTTTTTTATCAACCGTTTTATATACCTTCATCATCAATGGAACCAAATCTATTAGTAGGTGATAGGTTATTCGTGTCAAAATATACATACGGTTATAGTCGTCATTCTTTTCCGTTTAGCCCAAACCTCTTTAGCAAGAGATTATTGTCAAAATATCCTAGTAGAGGAGATATTGTTGTTTTCAAAACTCCAGCCGATAATAGAACGGATTACATAAAAAGATTAGTAGGTTTACCAGGCGACGAAATTCAGATTACAGATGGGAATTTATTTTTAAATGGACAAAAAGTGAAGCGTAATAAAATTAATTTATCCACTCAAATAAAATGTGGAGATGAGAATATAAACGTTGACGCTTATGAAGAAGTTCTTCCCAATGAAGTAAGTTACATTGCGGTTTATAGAAAGAATGGATCAATGCAAAATAGCGATCTTTACAAAGTTCCTGAAAATCATTATTTCTTTTTGGGCGATAATAGAGACTGTTCTAAAGATAGTCGTTATTTAAATAGCGTAGGTTACGTAAGTTTTGTAAATCTTGTAGGAAAAGCAAGAATTATATTTTTCTCTAATGACAAGGAAAAGGGTAATTTATTAAAAGTATGGAAATGGGGAGACATTATAAGAACTGATAGATTTTTAAAAACTATTAAATGATAAACAAAATATCTGAATTTGAAAAGAAAATTAAAGTAAAACTAAATAATAAATCGTTATTAGTTAAGGCTTTGACTCATAAAAGCGCAAATATGAACTCAAATAACGAAAAGTTAGAATTTCTAGGTGACAGAGTGATCGGAATAATATTGTCTGAGGAGTTATATAATTTATACCCAAATGTAAATGAAGGCGAATTAGATAAAAGATTTGCTGTTTTAGTAAATAGAAAAACTTGCTGCTCAGTAGCTTGGTCTATGCAAATTCAAAATTATATTATAACAGGCGATAAAAAAAAAATTATAAATATAAACGACGAAAAAATTCTAAGTGATTGTTGTGAGGCTATAATTGGAGCTATTTATATAGATCGTGGTTTTGATTATGTAAAAAAATTTGTATTAAAAATATGGAAGAAAAATATAGAAAAATCAAATATTACTATCTTTGATCCTAAAACAAAATTACAAGAGCATTCTCTAAAGAAATATAAAAAACTTCCCTTATATAAATTAGTAAGTTTTGAAGGTCCTAAGCATAGACCCTTATTTAAAATTGCGGTTTCAATAACTGGTACAAAAAAAGTTTTAGGGATTGGAAAGTCTAAGCAAGATGCAGAACAAAATGGCGCAAGTAATTTATTAAAAAAAATTAATGTAATTTAATTATGTTTTGGAAAGATGAAGGATATTTGTTGCATAAAAATAATTATGACGAAAATTCTATTATCATAGAGGCTTTTACTTTAAACCATGGCAAATCGACAGGAATAGTTTATGGCGGCGCATCAAGAAAGTTAAAAAAAAACTTTCAAATTGGTAATAAAATATCTTTAAATTCAAAGTCAAAAGGTGAAAATAAAATTGGCTATTTTACTGTAGAACTAATTAAACCTATTGCTCCTACTTATTTTGAGGATAAAAAAAGAAGTATTTGTATATTGTCAGCATCTTCTATTTTAAAAATTTTATTACCCGATAGACAAATCAATAAAAATATTTACTTATCATTTGATACTATGTTTAATAATTTGCATTTAGATAATTGGATCATTTCATATATACATTGGGAACTTTTTCTAATTAAAGAGCTTGGATTTGATGTTAATTTAAATATAAAGAAAAATATAAAACTTAATAATAACTCCATAGAAATTAACGGGAAGATATTTAATATTCCAAAAATCTTATTTAATAGTATTAACAACGCCAACAAAACTCAAATAAGAGAAGCGTTAGAGTTTAATAGAAGTTTAATAATGGAAAATTTTATATTACCTAATCAACTTAGATTTCCTTTATCAAGAAATCTTCTTGAAAAATATTATAATTAAATATTATATATTTAGCCTAACTTATCCACAATTTTATCAGCAAAATAAGTTACAATTGCACTGGCTCCAGCTCTTTTAAAAGAAATTAAACTTTCAACTATGGCTTCCTCATTTAGTAGATTATTGTTAATAGCATTTTGAATTAAGCTATACTCTCCAGAAACTTGATATGCAAAAACAGGAATTTTAAAGTTATCTTTAACAAGTTTAATTATATCTAAATATGGCATTCCAGGTTTTACCATTACAAAATCAGCACCTTCACTTATATCTAACGCAACCTCTCTTAACGCTTCTTTTGAATTATAAAAGTCCATTTGATAATTTTTTTTATCACTCTTTAAGGATTTTTTAGACCCAACTGCATCTCTAAAAGGTCCATAAAAATTTGAAGCATATTTTACTGCATAAGATAATATTTGTGTTTTTTTAAAACCATTTTTGTCTAATGATTTTCTGATTTCACCAATTCTTCCATCCATCATGTCAGATGGAGCTATTACATCACATCCCATTTCGGCCTGCAAAAGCGATTGTTTGACTAAAACTTTAATTGTAGCGTCGTTATCAACATAATTATTTTTTAAAATTCCATCGTGACCGTGTGATGTATACGGATCTAAAGCAACGTCACACATTAATCCAATCTCGTTAAAATTTTTTTTAATTAATTTAAGGGCTTTACAAACTAAATTATTTTTATTTAATGCTTCAGAACCATTTGCATTTTTTTTTGATACTGGGGTATTAGGAAATAAAGCTATTAAAGGAATTTTTTTACTTATCGCTTTTTCAACCAGTTTTTCAACTTTATCTATAGAGTATCTATGTACACCAGGCATTGATTTAATTGGTTCTTTTATATTTTTTCCTTCTCTAATAAAAATTGGCCATATAAGATCACTGGCTGATAAATTGCTTTCTCTAACAAGTCGCCTTGACCATTCGGTTTTTCTATTTCTTCTTAAACGCACACTAGGATATGAACCTATATTTTTCATTTGATAACTATTCTCATTTCAATTTTAAAGTTTATATTATTATAAATTTCAATTCTATTGCGACAAATCCAACCTACCAAATATACCCATATTAATATAAAAAGTGTATATTATAAATTATATATGACTGACTTTATTGATTTTCATACGGTTAGGGATTTAAAATTTGATACTGATAAGCTTCAAAACGCTTTAAAGGAAGTTTTAAAAATTAAAAAGTATGATACGGCTGGAGGCATTAGTAATTTCGGAGCCATATGTTTAAATCAAATTCCTGGACAACCTGAATCTACTAAAGGTAACAATGCTAGAGGAGTTTACTGGACTAAACCTGATCATACAGGAAAAGAATCTTCTAGAGATATAATGATTGATGAAAAAGCTTATACTGAATTTGTTAAAGATTTTGAGCACACTTACTTTAAAGAAGTTTATGATAAGTTATCAAAAAAATTTAAGCTTGGTCGAGTTAGAATTTTGTTAAAAGAACCTAGATCTACATTAAGTTGGCATAGAGATCCTGAACCAAGATTGCACATTCCAATAATTACCAACCCAGGCTGTATAATGGTTATTGAGAACATTGCTAAACACCTTCCTGCAGATGGATCAGTTTATATTACGAATAATCTCAAATATCATAATGCTTTTAATGGCGGAGAAGAAAATAGAGTCCATTTAGTGGCCTGTTTGACGGATTATAAATTCAATTAGTTTATAAAAGCCCTAATCAAAATATTGTGGTATATTTTGTTATACTATATACATGTAGTAAAACTTTAACATTACAGTGCCAAAAGATAAAAAAATAAAAGGTAAGAGTATTATTTTAGCATCTGATCATGCTGGTTTTAAATTGAAAGAAGTAATTAAAAATTTTTTAATTAAAAAAAGGAATAAAGTTTTGGATCTTGGAACAAAAAATACTGAACCAGTCGATTACCCAGATTTTGCACATCAATTATCTAAAAAAATAGGAAACAGAAATAAACAATTTGGAGTTTTGGTTTGTGGCTCAGGTATAGGTATGGGTATTGTTGCAAACCGTCATAAAAATATTAGAGCTGCTATATGTCATAATATTAAGTCAGCTAAACTTAGCAGGCAACATAATAATGCCAATGTAATAGCTATTGGAGCAAGATTGACTAAAAAAAATGTAGCATTAAAATGCGTAAGTGCATTTATAAAAACTAACTTTAAAGGCGGTCGACATTTAAGACGAATAAGAAAAATATAATGAATAAATTAAATAAATATATGTCTGATAGTTACCAAAATTTTTTTGATAGTGATTTATCTATTACAGATCCTGATTTATATAATTCTATAAAACAAGAACTTGAAAGACAGCAGCAGCATATTGAATTAATAGCTTCTGAAAATATAGTATCTAAAGCTGTATTAGATGCTCAAGGTTCTATAATGACGAATAAATATGCTGAAGGTTATCCTTCAAAAAGATATTATGGTGGTTGTGAATTTGTAGACAAAGCTGAGGACTTGGCTTTAAATAGAGTAAAAAAATTATTTGATGCCAAATATGCAAATGTTCAACCACATTCAGGCGCTCAAGCAAATGGAGCAGTATATCTTGCACTATTAAAACCTGGAGACCCAATACTTGGTATGAGTTTAAATTCAGGAGGACATCTAACTCATGGAGCAAAAGTTGCACTTTCTGGTAAGTGGTTAAATTCATTTCATTATGATGTTGATAAAGAAACAGGATTAATAGATTACGATATAGTTGAATCTCTTGCATTAAAACATAAACCCAAAATTATTATTGCGGGTGGAAGTGCTTATTCAAGAATTATAGATTTTAAAAAGTTTAAGGATATAGCTAAAAAGGTTGATGCTTATTTGATGGTAGATATGGCTCACTTTTCAGGATTGGTTGCTGGCAAGGGCTACCCAAATCCAATTGAACATGCTGACGTTGTTACTTCAACTACTCACAAAGTGTTAAGAGGGGCTAGAGGAGGAATAATACTAACGAACAGAGAAGATGTATTTAAAAAAATAAATTCAGCAGTTTTTCCTGGCTATCAAGGCGGTCCACTAATGCATATAATAGCTGCTAAAGCTGTTGCGTTCCAAGAAGCTTTACATCCTTCTTTCAAAGAATATATAAAAGTAGTTCTTGCGAATGCTAAAATTTTATCAGAGACATTAAAAAATAATGGATTTAAAATTTTTTCAGGAGGAACAGATACCCATCTAATGCTAGTTGATCTAAGACCTTTTAATGTAACTGGAAAAGATGCAGAAACAAGTCTGTGTAAAGCTAATATAACTTGTAATAAAAATGGTATACCATTCGATACAGCAAAGCCTACAATAACTTCAGGTATAAGACTAGGATCCCAAGCTGCAACAACTAGAGGTTTTGGATTAAATGAATTTAAGAAAGTAGGGGAGTTAATTACAAAAGTTATTAAAGGCTTATCAAGCAATTCTGCCGATAATAGCAAAACTGAAAATGAAGTTAGAAATGAAGTGATTTCACTTTGCTCTAAATTTCCTATATATAACCACTTAATAAAAAAATAATTTATGTTATGTCCATTTTGTAGACAAAAAGATACTTCTGTAGTTGATTCAAGACCCACAGAAGACGGTACAGCTATAAGAAGAAGAAGATTGAGTTCTTGTTGTAATCAAAGATTTACAACATTTGAAAGGGTTCAATTTAGAGAAATGATGGTAATCAAAAATAATGGTAGAAAATCAGTCTTCGATCGAGACAAGTTAACAAAATCAGTAATGATTGCCTTGCGTAAGAGACCAGTAGATCAAGAAACTATTGATAAATTTGTTTCTAAAATTTATAGAAATTTAGAAGATCTAGGACAGAATGAAATTATGACAAAAACAATTGGTAAATTTGTAATGGATGGGCTTAAAGAATTAGATCCAATTGCATATGTGCGTTTTGCCTCGGTTTATACCAACTTTAAGGAAGTAAAGGACTTTGAAGATTTTGTTGGTAATTTAAATGTCTATAAATCTAAATAAAAAGAAAACTCATGAGTATTTTATGCGGCTTGCGTTACAACAAGCTAATAAAGTATTGGGAAATACAAAAGAAAATCCTGCCGTAGGTTGCGTATTAACAAAAAATAACAACGTTGTTTATGCTGGACATACTAGTATTAACGGAAGACCTCATGCGGAACAAAATGTATTAAGAAATTATAATAAAGATTTTAAAAATACAAGTCTTTATGTAACTTTAGAACCATGTTCAAATTTTGGAAAGACACCTCCGTGTGCAAATTTAATTATTAAAAAAAAAATTAAAAATGTTTATTTTTCTATAAAAGATCCTGATACAAGATCGTTTAATAAAAGTACAAAAGAATTTAGAAAAAAAAAAATCAATGCAAAACATGGATTTTTAACAAAAAATATAAAATCATTTTATAGAAGTTATACAAAGAGTAGAAAAGGAATCTTGCCATTTGTTACTGTAAAATTAGCAATATCTAAAGATTTTTACACAATCAATAAAAAAAAGAATCAATGGATTACAAATGAATATTCTAGAGGTAGAGTTCATCTTATGAGATCGGAGCATGATTGTATCATCACTAGCTCAAAAACAGTATTAAGAGATGATCCTAAAATGACTTGTAGAGTAGATGGACTAGGTAACAAAAGCCCTACTATAATTGTTCTTGATAGTAAATTACAGATAACTGCTAAATCGTTTATTTTAAAAAACGCCAAAAATATTAAGACAATCATTTTATATAATTCGATAAATGAAAAAAAAATTAAATCTTTAAAAAAAAGGGGAGTTAAATTTTATAAAATTTCTAGAAATGCTGATGGAAATCTAAATTTGTTAGAAACTCTTTTGTTATTAAAAAAAATAGGTTTTTCAAGGATATTTGTAGAATCTGGAATTAATTTAATTACAAGTTTCTTGAAAAAAAATTTAGTTGATGACTTCAAGCTATTTATATCTAATAATAAACTTAGGAAAAATGGTTCAGGCAATGCAAAAAATGTTTTAAATAAATTTCTTAAGAATAAAAAGTTTAATAAAGATACTATAAATCTTTGTGGAGATGCTCTTAAAACATATAAATTACAATAATGTTTAATGGAATAATAAAAAATACAGGTAAAATAAACAAGATATTTAAAGGAAAAAAAGATTGTACTTTGGAAATTGTATCTAATATTAAATTTTCCAAAGATGAAATTGGTTCATCCATTTCTTGTTCAGGTGCGTGTCTCACTTTAGAAAATTATAAAAAAAATCTATGTAGATTCTACATCTCAAAAGAAACTTTAAGTAAGACTATTTTCAAGTTTTGTAAAAAAGGCGATATTATAAATCTTGAAAAATCTCTTAGATTTGGAGATAGAATATCTGGACATTTTGTTCAAGGTCACGTTGATACTACTTGTCAGACTAAAACTATTCTACATTTGGGAAAATCATGGGAAATTACATTTAATTTATCTAAAAATTATAAAAAATATTTAATACAAAAAGGATCCATCGCAATTAACGGTGTGTCACTTACCATAGCTAAAATAGTTAATAATGGATTTAAAATTGTGATAATTCCCCAAACCTTAAAACAAACTAATTTAATTTTATTAAAAAAAAGAGACCATGTTAATATCGAATTTGATCTTTTTGGTAAATATATGAAAAATTTTATAAAATGAAAAAAATTAAATTTTCTAAAATTAACAAAATTATCGAAGATGCGAAAAAAGGTAAGATATTCGTGTTAGTTGATGACGAGGGCAGAGAAAATGAAGGCGACTTAATAATTCCTGCATCTAAAGTTTCTGCAAAATCAATTAACTTTATGGCTAAATATGGTCGTGGTCTTATATGCTTAGCTTTATCTCAAAGCCAAGTTAATAAATTAAATTTACCACTGATGTCATCTACAAATAATTCTAGAACGCAAACCGCTTTTACAGTTTCTATAGAAGCAAAAAAAGGAATTACTACTGGTATATCCGCTCACGATCGTGCTCATACTATTAAAACAGCAATAAAAAAAAATGCTTCAGCAAAAAATTTAGTTTCACCAGGTCATGTATTTCCACTTGTATCTAAAAATGGTGGGGTTTTAGTCAGGGCAGGGCACACCGAGGCATCAGTAGATATTGCAAAATTATCAAAATCTGGTTCCTCAGCAGTTATTTGTGAAATTATGAATGACGATGGTACTATGGCAAAAGGCATACAGTTATATAATTTTGCTAAAAAACATAAATTAAAACTTGGAAAAATTGAAGACTTAATTGCTTATCGATTGAATCGAGAAAAATTAATCAAACTAAAAAAAACAACTTTTATTAAAATAAAAAAACAAAAATATAGTATTAAAATATTTGAAAACTTACTTGATGGATCAGAGAATTTTGCATTGATTAAAGGTAATTTGAGAAAAAACAAGAATCCAAGAGTTAGAGTAATATCTTCCAATATTGTTAAAAACTATTTAATGGGGGAACAGTTACCAGATTCTTTCAACAAAACTATAGATTATTTTAAAAAATATAAAGATTGTGTTTTAGTTTTTATTAGAGACACAAATCTTAAATCTGTTTCTGAAACTTTAAGAGGATATAAAAGTAGAAATTTTTATAAAAATAATCAGGATAAGTTAATAAAAAATTATGGTATTGGGGCGCAGATTATTAAATCAATGAATATTGAGAAGATGATATTGGTTACAAGATCAAAAAAAAGAGTTGTTGGATTAGATGGATATGGGATAAAAATAACAAAACAGGAAATAATAAAATGAAAGTAAAAATTTGTGTAATTGTTGCTAATTATTATCCAATAATATCTAAACTCTTATTAGTTGGAGCAAATAAGGTCTTAAAGAAGAAAGGTATTAAAAGTTATAAAATAATTAAAACAAAAGGAACCTATGAAATACCAGTCATAATATCAAAAATAATAAAAAAGTATGATGCATTTATTGCATTAGGGTGTGTAATAAAAGGTGAAACTCCACATTTTAAATTCATATCTAGTTCAACGATTGATGCCTTAATGTATTTATCAATTAAAAATGCTAAGCCTATTGGCAACGGAATTATTACATCGCTCAACAAAAAGCAGGCTCTCGTACGTTCTAATCCGAAATTAAAAGATAAGGGTGGTGAAGCTGCTATAGCTGCACTTTCAGTATTAAAAATTAGAAAATGAAGCTAAAAAATCCCATAGAAAATCCAAGAGTTATAGTAATACAAAAATTATATGGCTATTATTTGAATAAAGAATCTACAATTACATTTCCAAAAAATAAATATAAAAAATTTATAAAAGATGTGGTTAACGGAACTATTGAAAGAGAAAATTTAATTGATGACTTAATGAAAAAGGAATTGGATGAAAAAGACTTTAATAAAAATACTGAATTTATGCTAAAACTAATGACTATGGCTGCTACTTATGAATTTATGTTTATGCATAAAATTCCTATTAAGGTTGTTATTACAGAGTATTTAAAAGTATCTGATTTTTTTGTTGATAATAAAAAAACAAAATTTTTAAATGCGATTTTAGATAAAATTTCGAAGAAAAGCAGGATCAATAGTTGATATATCCACAAATTTTAACAAAGATTTTTGTTGCGTTTTATCTCTTTTTTTGGCAATTTCCGCTCGATTAATTTTTTTTGAAATTTTACAATGATTAACGCTATTTACCTTATAATATTATCTGGCTTATTAGCCATTTTATATGGTTATATCGTAGGAAAACAAATTTTAGCATCTAGTCCTGGCAATAATAAAATGCAAGAAATTGCTGAAGCAATACAAATTGGTGCAAGAGCATACTTGAATCGTCAGTATAAAACTATAGGAATTGTTGGTGTTATAATTCTATTAATAGTAACATTTGCTTTAGGTATTTGGGTTGGATTAGGTTATTTTATTGGCGCATTTTTATCTGCTGCTGCTGGCTATATAGGCATGCTTGTTTCAGTACAAGCAAATGTAAGAACAGCCGAGGCGTCAAGAAAAGGTTTAGCAGCTGGATTAAATATTGGATTTAAATCTGGCGCAGTTACTGGAATGTTAGTAGCTGGCTTAGCGCTACTATCAATATCAATTTATTATTTATTTCTAGTTAAATTAAATATTGAGAGTAGGGAAATTATTAATGCATTAGTTGGTCTGGGTTTTGGAGCTTCTTTAATATCTATTTTTGCAAGATTAGGTGGAGGAATATTTACAAAAGGAGCTGATGTTGGAGCTGATTTAGTAGGTAAAGTTGAAGCGGGTATTCCAGAAGACGATCCAAGGAATCCAGCTGTTATTGCTGACAATGTGGGTGATAATGTTGGCGATTGTGCAGGAATGGCAGCTGATTTATTTGAAACCTATGCTGTGACAATAGTCGCTACAATGGTTCTTTCATCAATTTTTTTTAGTGAAAATTTAAGTATGATGATTTACCCATTAGCAATTGGAGCATCATGTATATTAACTTCTATAGCAGGAACTTTTTTTGTTAGATTAGGGCCTAGCAAAAATATTATGGGAGCGCTGTATAAAGGTTTTATAGCGACTGCTTTATTATCATTATTAATTCTTTACCCAATTACTGACAAAATAATTGGTTTAGATAATATTTATACATCATCAAACGCTCAATTCACTGGCTTAGGTTTATATTTTTGTGGTGTAGTAGGTTTAATAATTACAGGACTTATTATTTGGGTTACAGAATATTATACTGGAACCAAATTTCGACCAGTTATAAGTGTAGCAAAGTCATCTATTACAGGTCATGGTACGAATGTAATTCAAGGTCTAGCCGTCTCATTAGAAGCTACAGCCTTACCTGCTTTAATAATAGTTGCTGGTATATTAGTTACAAATTATATAGCTGGACTTTTTGGCATAGCAATTGCAGTTACCACAATGCTTGCTTTAGCTGGAATGGTAGTCGCTTTAGATGCATACGGACCTGTTACAGATAATGCTGGTGGTATAGCTGAAATGTCTAAACTTCCCAAAAATGTGAGAAAAACTACAGACGCTTTAGATGCAGTAGGAAATACTACTAAAGCTGTAACTAAAGGTTATGCCATAGGTTCTGCAGGATTAGGAGCTTTGGTTTTATTTGCTGCTTATACTGAAGATATAAATTTTTTTTCAAATATAAGCGGTTCAAACTTAGAAAATGTATCTGTAAGTTTTGAACTTTCAAACCCCTTTGTAGTAGTCGGATTGCTAATTGGTGGAATGTTACCTTATTTATTTGGATCTATGTCTATGCAAGCTGTTGGTAGAGCAGGGGGAGCGGTGGTGATAGAAGTAAGAAGACAATTCAAAAAAATACCTGGAATTATGAAAGGTAAAAGAAAACCTGATTATGGAAGGCTTGTAGATTTATTGACTAAAGCCGCAATCAAAGAAATGATAATTCCATCGTTGTTACCAGTTTTATCACCAATAATCTTATATTTAGTAATATATTATATTGGAGGAATTGAAGCTGCTTTATCATCCGTTGGAGCAATGTTGCTTGGTGTCATTATAACTGGTTTATTTGTTGCTATTTCAATGACAGCAGGAGGTGGAGCTTGGGACAATGCAAAAAAATATATTGAGGATGGCAAATTTGGCGGTAAAGGATCTGAAGCCCACAAAGCAGCTGTAACTGGAGATACAGTTGGGGACCCATATAAAGATACAGCAGGTCCAGCGGTTAATCCAATGATAAAAATTACTAATATAGTTGCTCTGTTACTCTTAGCAGTAATAGCCCATTAAGTTTATTTTCTGTTTGCTTCCATTTTTTGTCTAATACTAGACAAAAAACCAGTTATAAAATTTTCTTTTCTTAATTCGTTCTCAGTAATTGCTTCTGCGAATTCAATTTTTTTCATTCTATCTTTATTATAAAATTCTTTTTTCTCCAATATTCCATATTTATTAAACTCAAGTACTAGCACGTTATTTTTTTTTAAATGATTTTTGCCTAATTTAAATGCAGCAGATTTTGTGAATGTTCTCTCTATATAAATCCATAAATTATTATTTTCCATACCTTTAGTAGAAGGATGTCCTAGAATATTAACTACATCATTTTTGTTTGATTGATTTATAGATATCAACTTTTCTCTTTTATCTAAGTATGCTATCCCATGTGTTTTAAGAACTTCATTTTGCTGGCATGCTGTTATAATAAAAGGTAATAATAATATTAATAATAATTTAATTTTCATATGTTCGGCGAATCTATAAAAGCTAGTTCTTCAATAGAAGTATTATATAATAAAATAGTCTTGTTATCACGTAATAAATCCTTTTTTGTGGATATGAGCATAAAAGATACGTTTCAAAACAAGATAAATCTTATTTTTTTTCACACCTGTTTTTTATTTATTAAAGCAAAACAAAAAAACACTGGTAATTTATATAAAGACTTTTATCAAAAAATGTTCGATTTAATTTTTAACAAAATTGAGATCAACATGAGAGAACTTGGTTTTGGTGATGTTACAGTAAATAAAAACATGAAATTTTTAGTAAAAATTTTTTATAATATACTTATCAATTGTGAAAATTTTAAATCTAAAAAATCGTACGAAAAAGAACAATTTATATGTAAATATCTATATGATGGTAAGGCTGCCAAAACTGATAAAAAAACCAATATAATTGAATATTTTGATAAATATCATTCTTTTTGTCTTGATTTAACTGCGGATAAAGTATTAAAGGGAGAGCTTAACTTTACTTATAAATAAATTAGATTATGGCTGTACCTAAACGAAAAACATCGAAATCTAGAAGAGACAAACGAAGGTCTCATCATAAAATAATCAGTCCAAACATTATTGAAGATAAAAAATCTGGTGAATATAGACTCTCACACCATATAGATTTAAAAACAGGTCTCTATAATGGCAGAAAAGTATTTGAGCCAAAAAAATAATTATTTTTAAATGTCAAAAATAGTAAAAATTGCTATTGATGCAATGGGCGGAGAAAATTCTCCAAAAAAAATCATAGATGGAATTTTAACTTCTCTTAAAAGTAATAGTGAAAATTATTTTTATTTATTTGGCAATGAGTCAGAAATAAAAAAACAATTAGATAAGAATAAATCACTAAATAAATATTGTGAAATAATTAATACTGAAAGTGTAATTTCTGATGATGAAGGCCCATTAACAGCTGCAAAAAAGGGTAAAAATTCAAGTATGTGGAAAGCTATAGAAGCTCAAAAAGAAAATAAATGTGATATTACTTTGTCTGCTGGAAATACTGGAGCTTTACTTGTTATATCCAGACTATTACTAAGTACAATCCAAGGTATAAACAAACCTGCGTTAGCAGGTCTTTGGCCCAGCAAAAATAATTTAAATGTAATGCTCGACTTGGGTGCTAATATTGAATGTAACGAGAAAAATTTACTAGATTTTACTATAATGGGATCTGCTTTATATAAATCTTTATTTAATAATATTACTCCAAAAGTATCATTACTTAATGTTGGGCAAGAAGAAATTAAAGGCAACGAAATTATTAAAAAAACATTTTCAATTTTAAAAGAAAAAAAAACACAAAATTTTAATTTTGCTGGTTACATAGAAGGTAATCAAATTATGGATGGTGACACAAATGTTATTGTTACAGACGGTTTTACTGGAAACATTGCTTTAAAAACTGCTGAGGGAACAGCTAATTTTTTAACTAAAAATTTAAAAATATCGTTAAATAAATTATCGATGCTTTTATCCTATTACTCTTTAAAGAAATTTAAAGAGAGACTTGATCCTCGAAAATACAATGGAGCAATTTTGTTAGGTTTACAAGGACCAGTGGTAAAAAGTCATGGCGCAACTGATTACATTGGATTCGCTTACTCGATTGAAATGTGCAATAAAATTGTGAAATCTAACTTAATAGAAAAGATAAAAACACACTTAATAGATATTGACCATTGATCAAACCAAGAATATTTTGAAATATGGTTGCAAAAAATTTAACAAGAAAAGACATAAGTAATAAAATTTATAAAAATTTAGGTTTTTCAAGAAATTTTTCGTTATCACTAGTTGATGATTTTATAGAATCAATAATCTCTGAATTAATTAAATATAATAAAATAAAAATTACATCATTTGGAACTTTTAAAATATTAAATAAAAAGGAACGTATTGGACGAAATCCAAAAACAAAAATTCCAGCAAAAATTAGTGCAAGAAGAATTGTTAATTTTAAACCCTCAATGATTGCTAAGAATAAACTAAATCAAAAATGATAAAGAATGATAAAATAAACGATGCTTATAAGACAATTAGCGAAGTGACGAAGGAACTAGATTTAATAGATAAAAAAACTGGTGTATTACAAACACACACGATTAGATTCTGGGAAAAACAATTTAAACAAATAAAACCACAAGTTCGCGCTGGAAATAGAAGATATTATTCAAATAAAGATATACAAGTTATAAAATTTATAAAATTTTTACTAAAAGAGAAAGGCATGACTATAGATGGTGTGAAAAAGATATTGAGTAATAAAAACACTTCACTTGACGATAATATTAGTTTGGGTGTATACAATCACAATCAAAAGAGGGCTAATATAATTAAGAATAAAATAAAAAATATTTCAAAGATAGTAGAGGATTTAAAAAATTTAAAATAATGGCAAAAAAAACATCCATAAAAGTCAGACTTGTACCAGAATCTAAGCCAGATAGTCCTTTTTTTTATTATGTAAAAAAACCGTCATCAGGTGAAAAAGCTAAGATAAAACTAAAGGCTAAAAAATATAACCCTTCTACTCGTAAACACGAAGTTTTTATTGAAAAAAAACTACCTCCGCATAGCAAATAATTATTTCTTAAAGTTCCTTTTTTGAAAATCAACATAACTCCATATCATTGATTTCCAAATTCTGTTTGTGATTCTAGGATCAACTTTATTTTGTGTAGATTTTTTTTTCATTTTTAATAAAATTTCATTAATTCTTTTATGGTCAACAATTTCACGTTTATATTTTTTAAGGGTAAGCATTTTCTTAACAACAATAGTTCTTTTCTTTATCAGATTGAATAATTGCTGATCTATTTTATCAATCTTTTTCCTTTCTTTTTCCAATCGTAATCTATTCATATTAGCGACAATTTAATAATTTTATATTTTGCAAATAGAAATGTATATTAATTTTATGAACGAAGATAACAACAATATTTATATGTCTTCATGGCTTCTGTTAATAACTTTGTTGGTTGCCTTAATGATTGTAGTAGGTGGATTAACTAGATTAACAGACTCTGGTTTGTCGATTACTGAATGGCAGTTATTTTCAGGTTTTTTACCACCTTTAAGTAATACTGAATGGGATAATTATTTTAATTTATACAAAGAAATTCCTGAATTTAAACTCATAAACTACTCAATGACTATTAATGAATTCAAAATAATATTTTGGTGGGAGTGGTCACATAGATTTTTAGGTAGATTAATAGGAATTTGTTTTTTATTTCCTTTAATTTATTTAACAATAAAATTAGGTTTTAAGAATCTAAAAAAACTTTATTTCATTTTTTTTCTTATATGTTTTCAAGGATTTATTGGTTGGTACATGGTTTCAAGTGGATTAATTGATAGAGTAGATGTTAGTCATTACAGGCTTGCATTACACTTAATAATTGCTTTTATTATTCTCTCACTAATTTTATGGGAGTATTTTAAATCAAAAAAAATTGACCTCTCTCATAAAAGATTAAAAATATATTTGCCTTTATCTTTTTTGATTTTAATTTTTTGTCAAATATCGATCGGAGCATTTGTTTCTGGTATGGATGCTGGAACAATATACAACTCTTGGCCATTAATGGGGCCAACATATTTCCCTGATGATAATGAGTTTATTAATATATTTAAATTAACAGCTTTTAGTGATCCTGCTTTAGTTCAATTTTTTCATAGAAATTTGGCTTATATAATTTTTTTTTATTACTTAATTTTAGTTTATAAAATTTATAAAGATAACTTTACTAGATATTTCTTTCCAATAAAAATTATAGGTTTAATTTTATTTATTCAGATAGTGTTAGGAATTTTTACCCTATTATATGGTGCACAGATATACTTAGCTTCTATGCACCAAATTAGTTCAATTTTTTTAGTTAGTTCAAGTGTATATTTTTTATACTTGAATTCTAATACTAACTAACAGCCTTAAGTTTTGCTGCACCAGAGGCTTTAAGTGCTTGGTCAAGATCGGCTATAATGTCATCTGGATGTTCAATTCCAATCGACAATCTAACATAGCCAGGTGTGACACCTGCTGCTAACAATTCTTCCTCTGTTAATTGGCTGTGAGTAGTTGTTGCTGGATGAATAGCTAAACTTCTTGCGTCACCTATATTTGCAACATGATAAAACATTTTTAGGGCTTCAATAAATTTTTTTCCTGCTTCTACGCCACCTTTCACTTCGATACCAACTAATCCTCCGTTGCCACCTTTAAAATATTTTTTTGCTCTACTGCCTATTTCTCCTTTATGCAAAGTAGGATAAATTACTCTTTCAACATTTTTATGTTTTTGTAAAAATTCAACAGCTTTTTCAGCGTTCGAACAATGTTGCTTCATTCTTAAAGCTACAGTTTCTAAACCTTGAATAATTCCAAAGGCATTATCTGGAGCTAAAGCCGAACCTAAATCTCTAAGCAAAACTACTCTAGCTCGCACTCCATAAGCTACATTTGCGCCAGTGAGTTCAGGAACTACTTTTCCCCAAATAGCTCCACC
>CACFOC010000006.1 GCA_902567945.1 uncultured Pelagibacteraceae bacterium
GGTAAAAGATGCTAAATTTATAGCTATAGTTATTTCTGCCGCGCTCAAAGGAGCGTATAAAATATCAACGATATTTCCTTGTATTTTTCCTATCATAATGGACGAAGAAGAGTGTGAAAACGCCTGCTGTATAACTTGCATGGCAATTAATCCAGGAGCAAGAAAGCTTATAAATGGAAATCCTAAAACATCTCCCTTGTCATTACCAATAGCCAATGAGAGAACAAATAAAAACAAAAGAGATGTAACTAAAGGTGATATAACTGTCTGAATAGCTACAATTAAAAATCTTAAAACCTCTTTTTTATATAGTGTCCAAACTCCAATCCAGTTAACAAGACCAAATTTTTTCTCGTAAATTTTGTAGTTATTTTCAATTTCAACCATAAGGAAGCTTATATAGTAAAGTCGTATTAAATAAAGGATCCCCAAGCTTGCTATATTTTATTCATAACATATCCACATAGGGTATTTTTTTTTATTGCAAATACAAGATATAGTAGATTTAATCAATTCAAATAAACAATGAGTTGGACACCAGAAAAAGAGAAAAAACTTAAAGAACTTTGGGCAAAAGGACATACAGCTAGTCAAATCGCAACATTACTAGGCGACACAACAAGAAATGCTGTTATAGGAAAAGCTCATCGGCTTAAATTAGAAGCAAGAGCTTCATCAAAGAAAACAACACAGAAAATTAATTTAGAAAATAACAATAATAATAATGCTGAAAATAGAACACAAAAAGTCAGTAGAAAAGCTAAATTTAAAGCACTTTTACTAGACAAAAATTTTGAAAAAGAAAACCCAAAATCATTAGAAGAATTAAACGATGAAACTTGTAGATGGCCTATAGGGCATCCTCCGGAAAAAGATTTTCATTTTTGCGGAAGAAAACCTTTAGAAAAATTTCCGTATTGTAAATTACATGTTCTGTACGCTTTCCAACCAAAAAATGCTAAGGAAGAAGATATTGTTACAGAAGATGATATTCCTAAATTTATAGAGAAAAAAATTAAGTCAGCCTAATTTAATTGGATAGGCTTTTAATTTTATTAATTAAATCTGAATTAATTTTTCTTGGGCCTTTATCTAATCTATTTTTGTGTCGTCTTTCTCCTGGCAAACGAACCCCGTCCATAGATTTCATTTTATTAAAAAAATCATCTGAATGCTTATCCCAATTAGAATCTACTATTTTTTCAGGTGATATTGCCAAAATAAACTCTCCCCCACTTGGTGGTCCACCATCTTTATTATCTTTTTCTGCAGTTTCATAACTAAACGTTTCTCCAACTAAGGCCCCAGCTAACAATTCGACCATCATTGCAATTGCTGAACCTTTGTATCCAGCAAAAGGCAAGAGAACACCGCCGCTTCCTTTTACAATTTCTTTTGGATCAGTTGTATCTTTTCCATCTTTATTAATACCTGTCCCTAAAGGAACTTTTTTTCCATCTCGTGCAGCAACCATAACATCGCCCATAGCCATGGCTGATGTTGCCATATCATAAACGACTGGAGTTTTTCCTGGTCGTGGCCAAGCAAAAGAAATGGGATTAGTTCCAAATAATGCTTTCTTTGCTCCTGCTGGAGCAACTAGTGGCATATATGATGTGCAAGCAAAGCCAACTAGTCCTTCTTCTGCAATCGCTTCTGTTTCAGGCCAAAGCGCTGCCATATGATGTGAATTGGTAATAGCTAAAACTGCAACACCTGTTTCTTTAGCCAGTTTAATTAATTCTGGTAAACCAACTTTTAATACCATTGGTGCAAATGCGTTATTACCTAAAACTTTAATTATACTTGGTGAAATTTTTTTTACTTCTGGTCTTGCTTTACCATTTACTTTTTTGCTTTTTAAAGCAGCAACATAAGCAGGTAATCTAAACAAGCCATGTGAATGAGAACCATCTCTTTCGGCTCTCATTAATGTGTCTGATAAAATGTTTGCGTTTTCCTCGTCGCAACCATTAGCTAATAAAGTCTTTTTAGCTAAATCAAATATTTCATTTAAAGATAAAGAAACTGTGCTCATAAATAATAATAAATATTATTTATGACAAAAGATCAATTTATTAATTAACAGCCTTTGAATGACTTGGACATATTTTTAATCAATTTAAAATATAATCCTTTACCTGGATCTAGAGTAGCTCCCAATGGATCTAGAACTCCTGTTTTTATGTCCATATCTTTGGCAACGGTATTTATTATATCTGGATTAAATTGAGGTTCTGAAAATATGCAACTAACTTTGTCATGCTCGATTATTTCTCTAATTTCTGACAATTGTTCTGCCCCAGGCATAACATCTGTATTCACTGTGAAAGCACCCAATACACTAACATTAAATCTATTTTCAAAATATTGGTAAGCATCATGAAATACAATAAATGAAATATCTTTATTTAGCTCAGCCTTTACATCTTTAATAAGCTTATCAATATCTTTTAGAGCTTTACCTAAATTGCTTTTATAAACAGAAGAATTCTTTTCATCATTCTCGATTAAATGTTCAACCATTTCAGTTAAAATTATTTTTGCATTAATAGGGTCTAACCAAATGTGGGGATCGTATTCTCCGTGAGCATGGCCTTCATGTCCGTGTTCATCATGACCTTCTTCTTCGTGTTTATGTTCATCTTCTTCGTGTTTATGTTCATCTTCTTCGTGTTTATGTTCATCATGACCTTCTTCATGTCCGTGATCATCGTGCCCATCGAAAATGTTTTTTTCTCTAAATTTTAATTTTTTTAATCCTTTAATCTCCATTAATTCAATTTTTTCAGCTTTTTTCGCAATAGAATTTAAAGGTTTTATTAAAAAATTTTCTAAACCCTCACCTACCCAAAATATAAGATCTGCCTCTTGTAACATTTTTGCATGAGATGGTTTTAATGCAAAACCGTGAGGTGAAGAATATCCATCCACTATCAAATCAGGTTTACTAACCCCATCCATTAGATAACTAGCTAATGAATGTATTGGCTTAATTGAAGTTACTACCTTTATTTCAGCATTTGCTGATGTAAATAAAGTTAAAAATGATAATATTGTTAAGATAAATGAAGCTTTTTTAAAATTTTTCATAATTCCAATGCTTGTATATTGTTATAATATAACGTTATGTAATAATGTAACATTTAAATGTCAAGATATAAAATGAGCCTAGATAAAAATATATTGGTTAAATTAAAGGATGCAGGTTTTCGCCAAAATAATAAGTGGCTTGTAAAAGGCGTATCACTAGTAGTTGAAAAAGGAAAAATTGTAACCCTAATTGGCCCAAATGGTTCTGGGAAAAGCACAACTGCAAAAATTGCTTTGGGTATTTATAAAAAAATTGATGGTGAGGTTGAAAAGTATACTAACAAAGTTGGGTATGTTCCCCAAAAAGTTTCGATAGATTGGACATTGCCACTGAGAGTTAGTGATTTCATGGTTTTAACTGAAAATATTAAAGATGATGCAATAAATGAAGCTTTATCATTAACGGGTGTTGAACATCTTAAAAATAAAAATTTAGGAAATTTATCTGGTGGTGAATTTCAAAGAGTTTTGCTTGCGAGAGCTATTTCAAAAAAACCAGAATTATTAGTACTTGATGAGCCTGTTCAAGGAGTAGATTTCACTGGGGAAATAGCTTTGTATGAATTAATAAAAAAAATATCAGAAGAATTAAACTGTGGAATTTTATTAATATCTCATGATCTTCATACAGTAATGAGTGCTACTGACCATGTTGTGTGCCTGAATGGTCATGTATGTTGTTCGGGTTCACCAATTGATGTTGCAAAAAACAAAGAGTATAAAGTTTTATTCGGCGAACAAGCTTCGCAAACCCTTTCAATTTACGAACATAGACATGATCATGTTCATTCCCATGAAGGAGATATAAAGAAAAATTAATATGTTTGATGATTTTTTTATAAGAGCATTAATTGCTGGAATTGGAGTTGCTTTTGTAACGGGCCCACTTGGTTGTTTTGTTGTGTGGAGAAGATTATCTTATTTTGGAGATACACTTGCACACTCAGCTTTACTTGGGGTAACTATTGCATATTCTTTTGAATTAAATATTGCTGTTGCAGTATTTATCATTTCATCGGTAATAGCGTTAATTTTAATACAGCTTCAAAAGAAAACTAATCTTCCAGGTGATGCTTTACTTGGCCTTTTAGCTCATTCCTCATTAGCAGTTGGTTTAGTAGTAATTGGTTTTTTAACATTTATCAGATTTGATATTATGGGATTATTATTTGGAGATATATTAGCAGTAACAATTGATGATTTACTGATTATATGGATTGGTGGAGGATTAATTTTACTAGTACTTAAATTAATTTGGAAACCTTTATTTGCATCAACAGTAAATTATGAATTAGCTGAAGCTGAAGGACTCAATCCAGATAGAGCAAAAGCAATATTTACAATTTTAATGGCTGCTATTATTGCAATTTCTATAAAAATGGTTGGTTTGTTATTAATTACAGGAATGTTAATTATTCCTGCCGCAATGGCTAGAAATATCTCAGACAATCCAAAAAAAATGATAATATTTTCAATAATTGGAGGATTATTATCAGTAATTATTGGATTATTTTCTTCACTAGAATTTAATTCTCCTTCTGGGCCTTCAATTATAACGGCTTCTTTAATTTTATTTATACTGTCATTGTTAAAAATAAAACAATCGATACATTTGAAAAACTAATGAGTAATTGTTAAAATATAAAAAAATGCAAAAACAACAATATCTTTCAAAAAATCAAAAAATAGTTTTAGACCATGTTGAAAAAGCTAATCAACCTCTTAAGGCTTATTCGATATTATATAATGTTCAAAAAAAGGGATTAAAAGCACCTCTACAAGTATATAGAGCTTTAGATAAATTAGTTGAAATAGGTAAAATTCATAAAATTGAAAGTAGAAACGCTTTTGTAGCATGTAAAAACTCAAATTGCGTAGTTTCTAATGCAACAGCTTTTTCAATTTGTGAAAGTTGTGAAAAAGTAACCGAAATAAATAATTCAAAACTTTCTAAATATCTAAGTAATTTTGAAGACAACTCAGGAATGAAATATAGCAAATACAACTTAGAATTCTTTGGTTTGTGCAAAAAGTGCAAAAACAAATAAAATTAATTTCATAAATTTTAGTCTAAGGAATAACCAGCAGATCTTACTGTTCTTATCAGTTCTTTACTGCCTGCTATATTAATTGCTTGTCTTAACCTGCGTATATGAACATCAACGGTTCTGGATTCTACGTTAATATCGTTTCCCCAAACATTTTCAAGTAATTGCTCTCTAGAATAAACTCTCTTTGGATTTTTTATAAAAAAGTCTAACAAATTATATTCGGTAGGACCTAAAGAAATCTCTTTTTTTCCTCTGTAAACTCTCCTTGTAATTCTATCAATTTTTAAATCTTCAAAAGAAATAACATCTTGTGCCACTGAAGGTTTAGATCTTCTAAGCAAAGCTTCTATTCTTGCGAGCAATTCAGGATAGCTAAATGGTTTAGTTACATAATCATCTGCGCCAACATTTAATCCTCTAACTTTATCCTCTTCTTCTCCTTTAGCCGTCAGCATAATGATTGGTATACTTTTATATTGAGCACTTTTTTTAAGTTGTTTACAAATCTCTATTCCTGACAAATTAGGTAACATCCAATCTAATAAAACAAGATCTGGAGCGCTTTCCTTTATCTCTTTAAGTGCCTCTTCACCGTTTTCTGAAGAAGAAACTTTGTAACCTTCTTTTTCTAAATTATATTTAATTAAAGTTATAATAGACTTTTCATCTTCTACTATAAATATTTTAGCATTCATTAATTTTTCTCTATATCTTTACCCTTAGGTCTAGCTCCTTCTAAATACTCACCTTCAATTAAATAGTATAAGGACTCAGCGATATTAGTAATGTGATCCCCTGCTCTTTCAATATTTTTAGTAACAAATAATAAATGAGTAGCTAATTCTAAATTTTTTTTACTTTTTCCTAAAAAATCAGCTACCTCGTTCATTGCAGTATTAGTAAGATCATCTACTTGTTCATCATTTTTCCAAATGGTTATAGCACTTTCTTTTGATTTGTTAAGATAAGCATCTAATACATTTCTTAATTGTTTTTGAACTAAATCTCCCAATCTTCTTAGGCTGCCAATAAGTTCTTTGGGTAAATCATGGGGTAAAGGTTTAATTTTTTTTGCAACACTTTTGGCTAAATCTCCTATTCTTTCTAAATCGTGTGAAATTTTTAAGGTTGATATTGTTATTCTTAAATCAATTGCCATAGGAGCTCTTTTGACTAAAACAGTCATTATTTGATTATCAATTTTTGCTCTTAATTCATTAATCTTCGCATCATTTGCAATAATTTTATCTGCTGATTCTTTATCTACTTTTATTATAGCTTCCATTGAATCAGCTAATTGACTTTCAGTTAGACTTCCCATCTTAATCAAACTATCGTTTAAGTTTTGTAGCTCTTCTTCATAAGACTTAACTATATGTGCTTCATCTGACATAATTATCCGAACCTCCCTGTAATATAATCTTGTGTCATTTTATTGTTGGGATTTTTAAATATTTTTTCTGTTGTATCAACTTCTATGAGCTTACCGAGATGGAAAAATCCTGTTCTTTGCGAAACCCTAACGGCTTGGGACATAGAATGCGTAACTATTACTATTGTATAACTCTTTTTTAATTCGTCCATTAATTCTTCTATTTTAGCAGTAGCGATAGGATCAAGCGCTGAACAGGGTTCGTCCATTAAAATAACTTCAGGATTTACCGATATTGCTCTTGCTATACATAATCTTTGTTGTTGGCCACCAGATAAACTTGTACCCGGCTCGTTTAATCGATCTTTAACCTCATTCCATAGTGCTGCTTTTTTTAAACTAGTTTCAACAATTTCGTCCATCTTAACTTTGTTTTCTGCTAAACCATGAATATTTGGTCCGTAAGAAACATTGTCATAGATACTTTTTGGAAATGGATTAGGTTTTTGAAAAACCATTCCTATTTTCTCTCTTAAGCTTACAACATCAATTTCTTTTTTATTTATTTCATTACCATCAATTTCGATGGAACCAGTAACTCTACAAATATCGATTACATCATTCATACGATTAATACATCTTATATATGTAGATTTTCCACATCCAGATGGCCCGATTAGTGCTGTAACTTCTTTACTGTGAATTTCTAAATTCACATCATTAAGTGCCTGTTTATCTCCATAATAAACATTAAGGTTTGTAGTTTTTATTTTAACTTTATTATTTATCATGACCATTTTTTCTCAAATTTTTGCCTTAAATAAACTGCTATGAAATTCATTACAATTAAAAAGCTCAGCAAAACCATAATAGTAGCTGAAGTTTTTTCAACAAATCCTCGTTCAGCTTGTTCTGACCAAAGATAGACTTGAACAGGTAATGATGCAGATGGATCAATAGGAGTTGCTGGTATATCTACAACAAACGCAACCATACCAATAAGTATTAAAGGAGCAGTTTCTCCTAAAGCCTGAGCAAGACCAATAATAGTTCCGGATAATGTTCCAGGAATACTTAAAGGAACAACATGATGCATAACTGATTGAACTTTCGATGCTCCAACTGCAAGCGCACCCTCTCTAATAGATGGTGGGACAGCTTTTAATGAAGCTCTACATGGAATAATAATTCTTGGTAAAGTCATTAAAGATAATGTAATTCCCGCAACTAATGGGGTTGATCTGGGCAAATCAAATGTTCCTAAAAGAATTCCTAAACCCAATAAACCAAAAACAATTGATGGTACAGCTGCCAAATTATTAATATTTATTTCAATAAAATCTGTAATACGATTTTTTGGAGCAAACTCTTCTAAATATATTGATGCAAAAATAGCAATTGGAAAAGAAAGTATTAATGTAATAATTATAGTAAAAAATGATCCAAATAAAGAACCACCTATACCAGCTACTTCAGGATTTCTTGAGTCTCCATTAGTAAAAAAGAAAGTATTAAATACTTTATTAACTTTATTTTCCTTTACTAATTGATCGTAAATTAAAAGTTGAAAATCTGATATTCTTCTTCTTTCTTCTGGCAAATGTCTTGGATAATTTCCTTTATGGAGCTGATCAATATCATCTGAGGTAGTTAAATTAACTATGACATTTTTGTTTAAATTATCTAAATTTTTAATTAAAAAATTTTTAATCTCGATATCATGATCGGGGCTAAAAACTCTTAATAATTCTTTTTCTTGTTTCGCTCCTTCAGTTTTATAAAGCTTAAGTAAACTATTAATCGATAAATCATAAAAATCAGCATCCTGGATTTCTTCTATAGAAGCGTTTGAACTTAACTCCAGTTCTTCTGTATTGAAATTTACTTCAACAGCAATGGTTGTTCTCTGGAAAGCTGCTCTTCCTTTAGAAAAAATTACATTTACTAAAAAAATTACAAATAAAATTGCTAATGTAATTGATACTAACCCATAAAACTTAAATCTTTTTTCAGCGCGGTATCTTTTTTTAAGTAACTGATCTTTATTCATATTTCTCTCTATATTTTTTAACAACTCTTAGAGCTATGTAGTTTAAAACTAAAGTAGCAAAGAATAATGTAAGACCTAACGCAAAGGCAGATTGAGTTTTAGGACTATCAAATTCTTGATCTCCAACTAAAATCATTACAATTTGTGTTGTGATAGTTGTTGTCGATTCTAATGGATTTAAAGTTAAATTAGCTGCTAAGCCAGCAGCCATAACAACGATCATTGTTTCTCCTATCGCCCTTGAAACAGCAAGAAGTACAGATCCTACAATTCCAGGAAGGGCTGCTGGAAAGACAACTCTTTTAATAGTTTCAGATTTTGTGGCACCAATCGCATAAGAACCATCTCGTAATGACTGAGGTACAGCATTAATTACATCGTCCGACAATGAACTAATATAAGGTATAATCATAACTCCCATTACTAAACCCGCCGCTAAGGCGCTTTCGGAAGATACTTCTAAACCAAATTTTTCCCCTATTTCTCTAAAAAAAGGTCCAACGGTTAAAGCTGCAAAAAAACCATAAACAACAGTAGGAATACCAGCAAGAATTTCAATGATTGGTTTTGAATATTTTCTAACTTTTGTATTTGCATATTCAGCCATGTAAATTCCAGAAAATAAACCAATAGGGACTGCAACTATCATCGCAATCAACGCAATAAAAGCTGTACCAGCAAATAATGGCACCGTACCAAATGCATTTTTTAAATCTGCATATTCTTCTGCTGTAATGGTAGAAGCATCTCTAACAAATGCTCGTTGTGGGCTCCACGAGGTGCCAAATAAAAAATCAAAGATATTAATTACTGAAAAAAATTTAATACTTTCAAATAATAGAGCAAATATAATACCAATCGTAGTCAAAATTGCTACTAGAGAACATACAAAAAGGAGTCCCTTAAAAATTTTTTCTACATCCTCTCGTGCTTTATTATTATTTAATATTTTTTTAAGGGCATAAAGAGTTGTAAATATTATTATTGTTGCTAGTAAAACTATCTTCGACCCTTGAGCTATAGATAAGAAAGATTTATAGCTTTCTGCCCCCCTTATTATTTCTTCAGTTATAGTTCCAGTAAAATAACCAAAATGAAAAGACTTAATTTGTTGGTATATTAAATTTAATTCAGAATTATTATATGTTTGAGCATTTTCTCCGCTTATTCCTTGAAAAATAAATGCTTTAATAATTGATGGTTCAAAAATTGTCCAAACAATAAGTATCAGCAAAGCTGGCAGCGCACACCACAAAGAAAGATAGAACCCATAATAATCTGGTAATGCATTTAATTTTGTTTGATTTGAAATTGCAATTTTTTTTACTTTTGTTCTGGCAAAGAAAAAAGAAGAAATGCTAAAAAGAACTATTAATACAATTATGGCCAAATTCATTTTGACCAAACATTATTACAATAGTGTTACAGTTTTATTACAAACCTAAACCTATAATTGAGTAAAAATAAAGAAAAAAGGCCAGGAATTTATCCTGGCCTTTTATTAAGAGGGTTTATTAAAATTATTTAATGTTAATAACTTGCAACTCAGTAGCTGCAGTTCTAACTATTTTGTATTTATCTTTTGCTAATGGAACGAGACCAATATCAGTCAGATAACCATTTGATCCCATCGCTTTTTTAGAAGTAAATGCTTTGATAAATTCTTTTATACCAGGCACTACTCCAATATGTGCTTTTTTTACATAGAAAAATAATGGTCTAGCAATTGGATAAGAATAATCTTGAATTCCTTCAAGGCTTGGCTCGACGCCATTTATTGCAGAAGCTTTAATTTTATCTTTATTTGCAACTAAATAGCTGTAACCAAAGAAACCGAAAGCATCAGGATTAGAAGCTAGTTTTTGTACTATTAAAGTATCATTTTCCCCTGCTTCAACCGCGTATCCATCTTCTCTCATTTTTGCACATTCTTTTTTAGCTTTTTTTCCATCAGCTTCGTAAAGAGATTTTGCTGCTTTTGAACATCCTTTACCCATAACTAATGAATTCCATGCATCTCTTGTTCCAGATGTTGGTGGCGCAACTAGTATTTCAATTTTTTTAGAGGGAAGACTTGAATCAATATCACTCCATTTTTTATATGGATTAGCAACTAATTTTCCATCTACATCCACTTCATGAGCTAAAGCTCTCCAAAGTTGTTCTTTAGTAAAATCAGCGTCTGGTGCATTAACAGAGTGAGCAAAAGCTATACCATCATTACCTACTACGATTTCAATAATTTCAGTTACTCCATTTTTTTCACATAATGCTTTTTCTTTAGATTTAATTGCTCTAGATGCATTAGTAATATCCGGATGTTGTGTACCTACTCCTGCACAGAATAATTTCATTCCACCACCCGTACCAGTGCTTTCAATAACAGGTGTTTTAAATTTTCCACCTTTTCCAAATGTTTCAGCTACAACTGTCGCATATGGATAAACTGTAGAAGATCCTACTATTTTTATTTGGTCTCTAGCTTGAACTGATGATGCAAACACCAAAAGTACCAAGACTGATAATATAATATTTAACTTTTTCATTTTTATTTCCTTTTTTTGTTTAACTGTCTGTTAAATATGTGATCTAAGTTTAAGAATTATTACAAGAATGTTAAAGTTTTGTTAAAGATATAACTTTTTGGTTGTATTAAAATTAGCTATTTGGAAATGTTAATATAAACTCCGTTCCTTTTCCCTCTTCACTTTTAATATCTGTTTCTGCTCTATGTTGATTTGCTATATGTTTTACAATAGCTAAACCCAAACCAGTTCCACCCACCTCTTTGCTTTTAGCAGGATCTACTCTAAAAAATCTTTCTGTAATTCTAGGTATGTATTTTTTGGGTATTCCAATGCCCTCGTCTCTTATAGATACTGTTATACTTTCATTATTATTAACTAAAGAAATATAAATTTTTTTACCTTTTGGACTATATTTAATTGCATTATCAATTAAATTTGTAAAAACTTCGACTAATCTATCTCTGTGACCGAGTATTATATATTTTGATTCTTCTCCTTTTATATCTACAGAGATGTCATTTTTCTTAATTATTTGCTTATGTATTTCTACTACGTGTAAAATAATTTCTTTTAGATCAAGTTTGTCAGTGGGTCTTATATGCTCTTCTAATTCAATTTTAGACAAAGATAGTAAATCACTAACTAAGGTTTCCATTCTTGAAGTTTGTTGAAGTAAGATTGGTAAAAATTTCTTTTGACTTTCAAAATCATTAGTTGCGTGTCCTTGGTTAATAGTTTCTAAACCCAATTTAATAGATTGCAGAGGGGTTCTTAGTTCATGGGATACATTAGCAACAAAGTCTGATTTAAATTTTTGTGTTTTGAATACTTCCGTTAAATCCTTTAAAAAAATAATTACAGATTGCTCTTGATTGCAAAGCTTTGATGGTCCGGGAATAATACTAGCTTTATAGAATTGAAAATTTGGTTTTTTTACCTCAACATCTACTATTTGAGTTTTTTTTTGATTGATAGAAGTTTCAATGCTATCTAATAATTTTGCATCTCTTAAAATGCTAGATATATTTTTTCCTTCTAACTTCGATCCAAATCGATTATAAGCACTTTTATTAGCACAGCATATATTTTTGGATTTATCTAAAATAATTACTTGATCTAAAAGCTCATCAAGAAATTTTATTTCCTGTATCTGTATTTCTGACAAATTGCTCATATTAAGTTAAACCTTAGGTAGCATAAATTACTAATATTTAAATTGTAATAGTAATCAAAAAATATACAAATATTAAAAAAATGGAACTAACATTATTGTACACAATTGTTGGCTTCGGTTTAGCAGGCTGGTCTGTAATTGCTAACGACTCAATTCAAACACTAGGTACTTTTATTGCTTCAAAAAAGAAGTGGTTTAAATGGTATACGTTGGCCGCCTCTGCATCTTTTATGATGGCTGTTGTATTGATTTATGGGTGGTGGGCTTATGATGGAGATATTTCGTTTGGAAGATTAACAAGAATTCCTTACCAAGAAATTCAATGGTATCACGCCGTAGCACCTGGAATATTATTATTACTAACAAGAATTGGAATACCAGTATCAACTACTTTCTTAGTTCTTTCAGCTTTTGCTTCAACGGTTGTTTTAGAAAAAATGCTTTTAAAGAGTGTTGTAGGCTATGGTCTTGCTGCAGTTGCGGCTTATGTTTGTTGGATTGTTATTTCTAAATTTATTAATGAAAAATTTGATGAAATTACCACTGGCTGGAAAATTTCTTTTTGGCGAAATGCGGTTTGGGTAAGTTCAGCCTATTTATGGGCAGCTTGGCTTTCTCATGATGTTGCAAATATTGCAGTATATCTTCCAAGACAACTTGATCTTACATTATTATTAGTTGTTGTAACTTATTTTACAATTCTTCTTTTTTATATTTTCTACATACAGGGTGGACGTATCCAAACAGTAGTTTTGGAGAAAACTGGAACTAGATATGCCCGATCAGCAACTATTATTAATACCATTTATGCTGCTGTCCTTTATTACTTTAAAGAACTAAACGATCTACCAATGTCGACAACTTGGGTATTTGTTGGATTGTTATGCGGAAGAGAACTTGCAATCTCTACGATGAATAAAGAATACAAATTCAAATACGTGTTTCCATTAATTGGTAAAGACTTTATTAAAATGGTCTTTGGATTAAGTATTTCGGTTGGAATTGTATTAGCTATTCACTATATAATAATTCCTACTGGATTTGGTTTACAATAAATTTGAACTAACCAAACTGTCCGCCTTCTCTAAATCTATAAATGTACTTGGATAAAATACTTTCAATAGGTGTTCCTGTAATCCCTAAATCATCTAGAGTTGGATAGTCGCCTGAAACTATATTATGATGTTTTAATAGCTCTACTTGATCAGGTGTTAAAAGAGGATTGGGTAACATCTGCAAAAAATAAGATTGAAATTTTGCAAAACCAAAAGGAATAGGAATTAAAAATCTTTTTTTCTTAATTTCTCTTAATAAAATTTCCATTAATTCCTTAAAAGAATAGTTTTCTGGTCCACCTAATTCGTAAATTTTGGGTTCTGAATTATTTAACTCTAGTGCTTTTACAATAGCTTTCGCTAGGTCTCCCACATAGATAGGTGCAAATTTTGTTTTGCCACCTCCGACTAAAGGAAGAACAGGAGAAAATTGAGCAAGAGATGCAAAGGTGTTAAAAAATTTATCTTCTGGACCAAAAACAACCGAAGGTCTTAAAATGACTGAAGGTTTAAAAGTATCTTGAATATTTTTTTCACCTTCAAGTTTAGACTTCATATATAATGAATCATGTTTTTCTTTTACTCCTAGCGCACTAATATGAACCAAGTTTTTTATTCCTAGCTCATTACATAAATTGCTCAGCAAGTATGGAAAATGAGAATGAATGTGATCAAACTTTTGTTTTCTTGTTTCATACAAAATCCCCACAAGATTAATAGCTAGATCGCAATTTTTTAAAACATTCTTAACATCCTCTTCATTAAAAATATTAGTTTTAAATAGTTCTATTTGTCCTGGATTTCCTAATGGCTTCAGATAGCCTTTGAGGTAGGGATTTCTGGTAGCTATCTTAATTCGGTAGCCCAATTTTGTAAGATTACGTATTAAATGTTTGCCAATGAATCCTCCGGCCCCAAAAATTGCTATTATTTTCTGATTATTTTGCATTTTAATAAGACATTATATATTAAGTTAAGTATGACTAAAATTTATAAGTTTCAAGATGATATTTCGACTGAGGCTTCAAAAGAATTACAAAAATGTTCAAGTCTAGCAATAGATACGGAAGGTTCGGGTTTGCAAATTCCGCATCGAGATAAATTGAGTCTCGTTCAATTTTCTACTGGAAATAATGACGCCTATATAATTCAGCCCAATCGAAAAAACTACAAAGCTCCAAATATAGTAAAAATTTTAGAAAATGATAAAATTACAAAAATTGGCCACTATTTAAGGTATGATGTTTCTGGTTTAGAATATTTTCTTAAGTGTGAAGTAAAAAATATTTTTGATACAAAAATAGCTAGCAAATTGTGTAGAACTTATTCTCAAAACCATGGTTTGAAAGACTTAGTGTCAGAATTTTGTGGAAAAAAATTAGATAAAAAACTTGGTAGTAGTGATTGGAATAAAAATTTAGAAGAATTAACAGATGCCCAATTACAGTATTGTAGTAATGATGTGATATATCTTCATAAAATTTCTGCTGCTTTAAAAAAAATGTTAATTAGAGAGAACAGATTAGAGCTATATGAAAACTCAATTAAATTTTTAAAAACAAGAATTAAATTAGATCAAAGCGGATTTACAGAGGATATATTTCAACATTAAAAAAATATGAAAAAAAATTTTAAATTTATAGCTAGAAATGCAGCTAAAAAGCAAATTAGTGAATTAAAAAAAATTAGTCATGTTTTTAACCATTCTTTTTTGAAAGCAATAGATGTTATTTATAAATGTAAGGGCCACATTATTTGCAGTGGAGTTGGAAAAAGTAGAATTATTGCTGACAGGACATCAAAATTATTTTCGTCTGTTGGTATTCCGTCTTTTTCAATATCTGCTCAAGATTTTAGTCATGGGGATTCTGGGGCAATTAATACTAAAAAAGATATACTACTAGTGTTTTCTTATTCAGGTGATAGTGTTGAACTTACTGACCTAATTAATTTCTCTTCCCGTTATCATGTTCCTCTTATTGGAGTTGCTTCAAAAAAAAATAGTTTATTATTGAAATCTTCAGATATAAAAATACTTTTGCCTAAAGTAAAAGAAATAGATCCAACGGGACTGGTTCCTACGTCTTCATTTGCTTTAACAATATTAGCAATGGACTGTTTGTGTATTTGTTTAATGGAAAAAAATAAATTTTCAGCAGCAAAATTTAGAAAGTTTCATAGTGGAGGACAGATCGGCAAACAACTTATTACATGTAAAGAAATAATGCATATAGGAAAAAGTTTACCGCTTGTAAGCAAAACAAAAACTATAAAAGAAACAATTAATGTAATGAATAAAGGTTCTCTTGGTCTAGCGGTAATAATAGGGCCTGGTAAAAAAGTTCTAGGATTTTGTAGTGATGGAGATATTAGAAAATCAAAGTTTTCAAAAGATGAGTTAATTACAAAAATATATTCTAAAAGACCATATTATGTTTCAGAAAATACACTGGTATCAAAAGCTATAACTCTAATGAATAAAAAAAAGATTACTAGTTTACTTTGCTCAAGTGAAGAAGATTATAAAAAAAATAAAGTCAATTTTAAATTAAAAGGTATAGTGCATATGCATAGTGCAATTAAAGTTCAATAATTAATCATGAAACCTAATAGAAAAACAATCCAGTTTATGCTTCTCTCTTTGGGTGTTTTGTTAATATTTGGAACATACATCTTTTATCCAAAATTTAATAAAACAATAGATGAAGAAAATTTAGTTGAAAAAAAAAAAGAAACTACAATTGACAGTAAAAAATCTAATACATTTAAAAATGTTGAATATAAAGGACTTTACAACACGAATACTCCCTTCACTGTAAAGTCTGAAGTGGCGCATATACTAAAAAGTGATCCTGATTTAATTAATATGACATTTATGAAAGCTATTATTGAAATGAATGATGGAAGAACAATTATTATTACTAGTGACAGAGGTAAATATAATAAATCAACATATGATAGTTACTTTGAAGGTAACGTAAAGCTTACTGATGGCAAAACCATAGTTTTGTCAGAAAATTTAGACTTATTAGCCTCGGAAGATTATGCTTATATTTATAACGACGTTTCGATAACCAGTGAAAATGGATTTTTATTAGCAGATAAAATAGATTATAACTTCGAAACAGAAAAATATAATATTTCAATGTTCAATAATGGTAAGGTTGAAGCAAAAATAATTGAATGACTAACGTAAAAAAATTTAGAATTATAAAATTTAAATCAAAACCTATATTATCTGCTAAGAGCATCTCAAAATCTTTTGATCAGAGGATGATTTTAAGAAAAATTGATATTCATCTCAACCAAGGTGAAATGTTAGGTCTATTAGGAAGTAATGGTGCTGGCAAAAGTACATTTATGAACATTGTGTTGGGTCTTATAAAATGTGATTTTGGTGATATATTTTTAGGAAACACAAAATTAACCCATCTAGCAATTCATGATAGATCCAAATTGGGTATTGCTTATTTGCCTCAACAAACTTCTATTTTTAGAGGGCTCACAGTTTATGAAAATTTATTAGGTATAGCTCAAATTGTAAAAAAAAATACGTCTGAACAAAAAGATATTGTTGAAAAATTAATGGCAGAATTTTCTATAACACACCTAAGAGATGTTAAGGCTACATCTTTATCTGGTGGTGAAAGACGTAGAACAGAAATAGCAAGATGTTTAATAAACAATCCTAAAGTTTTATTGCTAGATGAACCATTTGCAGGAGTTGATTTATTATCTATTCAAGAAATTAAAGGTCTTCTATTAAAATTACAAAACAGAGGATGTGCAGTACTTGTTACTGATCATAATGCCTCACAACTTCTGAGTGTCGTAGACCGCGCTTATGTTTTGGCTAACGGGACGATTGTTGCAAACGGGCTTCCAAGACAAATTGTAAATACTACTGAAGCACAAAAGCTTTACTTCGGTTCAGATTTTAAATTTTAATGAATCAACAATTTTCTGTTTTAATAAAAAAAAAAATAAATAAATTTAATAAAACTATAAGTGTGGAAGGAGATAAGAGTCTTAGTCTTAGATCCATTCTCTTAGCAAGCCAATGTATTGGTGCTTCAAAAATTACAAATATATTGGAATCAGAAGATGTTTTAAATTGCGTTAAAGCTTTAAAAAAATTAGGGGTTAAAATAATAAAAAAAAAAAACGTACATACTGTTTATGGAAACGGTCTAAGTTCTTTTAGGTCAAAAAAACTAACCAAAATTTATTTAGGTAATAGTGGAACTACAAGTCGGTTACTTGCTGGCCTGCTTTCAACTAATCCAGGAAAGTTCTACTTATATGGAGATAGCTCTATGAATAAAAGAGATATGTCGAGAATAATAAAACCTCTAGAAAAAATTGGGTGTTTTTTTTATCCTAAAGGTAAAACCGTTTTACCCCTTACTATTGAGGGAACCAATATGCCTTTAGCGCAAAAACATTTAGAAAAAATTGGAAGCGCACAAGTTAAAAGCTCTATACTTTTGGCAGCCTTAGCCACTGCTGGGATTACTACTATCAAAGAAGAAATTATCAGCAGAAATCATACCGAAAATTTTTTAAAAATGATCAATGCAGATATAAAGATTAAAAAGTTAAAAAAAGGCAATTTAATTACATTAGCTGGTCAAAAAAATCTTTACTCTTTTAATTACATAATACCATCTGATCCTTCTTCGGCCGCATTTTTTATTGTTCTTGCTCTAATAATACCCAAATCTAAAATCTTAATTAAAAATGTAAATTGTAACCCGACTAGGACAGGTTTAATTTCTATTTTAAAAAAAATGAACGCACATATAAAAATAGTGAATACAAGAAAAAAACATGGTGAAACTGTTGGCGATATATTCGTAAAAAGCAGCAAATTAAAACCAATAAATTTTCCAAAAAAATTTGTTACTAGTACTATAGATGAATTTCCTTTGTTATTTATAATGACTTCCCTCATAAAAGGAACTTCAAAATTTTCTGACATTAGTGAATTAAGAAACAAAGAATCAGATAGAATAAAATGTATGGAAAGAGGTTTAAATCAGATTGGAATAAAAACTAGATCGACAAAAAGTAGTTTAACTATATTTGGTAATCCGAATTTAAAAATAAAGAAAATTATTAATATTCATACATATAATGATCATAGAATAGCTATGTCTTTTATAATCTTAGCGCTATTAACGGGAGGTCCAATCAAAATTAATAATTGCGAAACCATTAATACTTCATTTCCAGGTTTTATTACATTAATTAAAAAAATGGGGGCAAAAATTGAAATCAAAAAAAAATAGCCCAATATTAGTAGCTATAGATTCGACTGCAGGATCTGGCTCAACCTCATTATCACTTAAATTAGCAAAACACTATAAACTTAGATATCTTGATACAGGTAAGGTATACCGTTGGTGTGCTCTACAAATCATACAAAAAAAACCAAAAAATAAAATTAAATTTTTAAAAAAAAAAATTAATTTATTAACTCTTAAAGAATTACAAAATAAAAAACTAATTGATGATAAGGTTGCGCAAGTGACGTCTCAAATATCCAGTGACATTCGTTTGAGACAACTAGTTTTAAACTTCCAAAAACAGATAGCTTACAATATACCCAAAGGATATAAAGGAAGCATATTAAATGGCAGAGACATAACACACAATATTGTTCCGGATGCAACTTTCAAATTCTATGTAACTGCAAGCTTGGGTGTAAGAAGCAAAAGGAGGTATAAAGAATTAAAAAAACTTGGAAAAAATGATAGTTATAAAAAAATTCTCAAAAGTCTCAGAAATAGAGACAAATCTGATAAAAATAGAGCTAAACGAAAAGGAAAACTAATAAAAACCAAGGATTCCTACTTGATAAATACAACTCATCTGTCTATAAAAAGTGGCTTTCTAAAAATTAAGAAAATAATGGATAGAAAGATAAAATAAATATGGAAGAAATTATAAAGACAGAAAAAAGTAAATCGCACAAAGAATTTGAAGAACTTCTTTCAAAGGACATGGGTAGCAGGAACTTTAAAGAAGGAGAAATAATCTCAGGCATAGTAAGTAATATTGGAAAGAAACATGTCTTTATTGATATCCAAGCAAAATCTGAAGGCACAATACCCATTGAGGAATTCGTGCTTACGAAAGAAATAGATAAAATTAAAATTGGAAGTAAAGTTGACGTGCTTTTAGAAAAAATTGAAAATAAAACTGGAGATGTAGTCATCAGCCGTGAAAAAGCAAGAAAGGCACATGCCTGGAAAAAAATGGAAAAAGCTTACGAAAAAAAAGAAGAGGTTAAAGGAATTATTATTTCAAAGTGCAAAGGTGGGTTTGTAGTAGATGTTGACTCATGCTTATGTTTTCTACCAGGATCACAAGTTGATCTGAGACCAACAAAAAATATTGATCATCTAATGAGAATACCTCAAACGTTCGAGTGTGTAAAACTCGATAAACGCAGAGGAAACATTGTTTTATCAAGAAGAGCTATTATAGAAAAAATTAGAGACCACGATAGAGATAAAATAATATCAAAAATAAAAGAAGGTGATGTTGTTCAAGGAACTGTAAAGAATATTACTGATTGGGGAGCCTTTGTTAATGTAGATGGTGTAGATGCTCTCTTACATATAACTGATATATCATGGGATCGAATAGGAAGACCCTCAGATTTGCTTTCTATCGGACAATCAATAAAAGCAAAAGTAATTAAAATAGAAGAAGGATCAAAAAAAATAAGTTTAGGGATTAAACAACTTACTGAAGATCCTTACCTAAAAGTAATAAACAAATATGAAGTAGGAAAAAATTATGAAGCCACGGTTAGTAAAATTCAAGATTATGGTGCTTTTGCAAAATTAGATGAAGGTTTGGAAGGATTAATTCATCAATCAGAGTTGTCTTGGACCAAAAAAAATGTTCACCCAGGAAAAATTTTAGCTACCTCCCAAAAAATAACAGTTCAAATTTTAGAGAAAGATATCGAAAAACGTAGATTGAGCTTGAGTTATAAAAATACTTTAGCAAATCCTTGGACTAGATTTGAAGAAAATTTTAAAGTTAATGATGAGGCGGAAGGAACAATAAAAAATATAACTAACTATGCGCTTTTTGTATCAATAAAAAACTCTGAGCTTGATGGCATGATTCATTATAAAGATATAAGTTGGGTGGAAAAAGAATCAGATTTAGAAAAATATAAAAAAAAACAAGTAATCAAATTTAAAATTTTAGAAATAAATCAAGAAAAAGAAAAAATTAGACTGGGAATTAAGCAGCTCACTAAAGACCCATTTGAACTTTTCTTTAATAAAAAAATATCTGATGTTGTGACCGCTATAGTAGATGGTCCTTCAAAAAATGGAATTTTTGTTAATGTTGGTAATAAAATGCCTTCAATTTTAATCAAAAAAAATCAGTTGGCCAAAGATCCAGAAAATTGTCGAATTTCACGCTTTGTTAAAGGTGATAAGCTTGACTGTATGATAACTGATATTGATAAAGAGGGAAGAACAGTAACATTATCAATAAAAGCACTTGAAGAAAAACAATCTAAAGAGGCTGTTAAAAAATATGGTTCAACAGATTCTGGCGCTTTGTTAGGAGATATACTAGGACCACTTTTAAAAAAAAAAAAGCCAAAAAGTAAAAAATAGTTATATAATAATATCCAATGGTTAAATCTGAGTTAGTACAAAAACTCTGCAATAAGCATCCCAGTATTTTGCGTAGGGATATGGAAAAGATTGTAGATATTATCGTCTTTGAAATTATTGAATCCCTGTGTCGCAATGAGGCCGTTGAAATAAGAGGTTTAGGTCGATTTAAGTCTGTAACAAGAAAAGCTAGAACAGGTAGAAATCCAAAAAATTCTTCAATAATTCAAATACCTGAAAAAAAAGCAATTAGGTGGAAAATGAGTAAAATTTTATATAATAGATTAAACAAAGATTTTACTGAGAATAAAATAAGTGAATAAAATTATCCTCGCTCTAGATACCACAAATTTGGAAGAAGCCATTAATATTACCAAAAAAGTTAAGAACAAAATTTTTACTGTAAAATTAGGACTAGAATTTTTTAATGCACATGGAAAAGAAGGTGTAAAAAAATTTAATGAAATTGGAATAACAAATTTAATGCTAGATCTTAAATTGAAAGATATTCCAGAAACTGTTTATAAAGCAATTAAAGCATTAAATGATATAAAATTTGGTTATTTAACCATACATGGCCAAGGGGGGAAAAAATTAATTGAAAATGCAAAAAAAGCATCTGATGAAATAAAATCTAGGCCAAAAATTATGATGGTAACAATTCTTACATCTTTAAGTGATTCTGATCTTAAAGACATGGGTAACGAGAATACTGTGGTTGAGCAAGTTGAAAAATTGGCAAAAGTTGCTAGAGAAATGGGAGTGGGTATTGTATGTTCTGGACGCGAAGCAAAAATTGTTAGAAAAATAATAGGCCAAGAACTCTTAATTTTTACCCCTGGAATACGTATGAAAGAAGATAACATTAATGATCAAAAACGTATTTGCACACCTGCAGAAAGTATAAAGAATGGAGCTAATCAAATAATTATGGGAAGAAGTTTAATTAAAGGAAATATTCAAGAAAATATAGATAAAGTATCTAATTCTATCAAAGAGTAATTTAATGGCTAAAATAAAAAAAGGAATACCTTTAATTGATCAACATGATAAAAATGGTTTTTGGGGAAAATTTGGTGGAAATTTTATTCCTGAAACTTTGAAAAAGCCTGTAGAAGATCTTGCTTTATTATTTTCAAAATTAAGAAAAGACAAAAAATTTATTAAAGAAAGAGATTATTATTTTAAAAATTGGGTAGGATCACCTACTTCTTTTATAAAACTACATAATTTAACAGAACATTTAGACGGAGCTCAAATATGGGCAAAAGTTGTGTCGGAAGCTAATGGAGGAGCTCATAAAATTTATAATGCTACCGTTCATAGTCTCATAGCTAAAAAAGCAGGAAAAAAATATATAGTTGGGGATACAGGAGCTGGGTATGCTGGAAAAATGTTAAGTATGGCAGCAAAAAAATTTGGTTTGAAATGCAAAATATTTATGGGGGCAAAAGATATTAAAAGACAAAAACCAAATTGCGATGCAATGAGAAAAAATGGTGCAGAAATAGTTCCTGTTTATACAGGCAGCCAAACACTCGTAGATGCAGTAAGTGAATGCATGAGATATTGGGTATCAAACTGTGATACCACTCATATGTGTGTCGGATCTACGGTTGGGCCTAATATATTTGTAAAAATTTGTGGATGGAGCACATCACAAATTTCCAGGGAACTCTTAGTACAAATTAAAGAAGAATTTGGTGGAATTCCAAAAAAATTAAAATTAATAAACTGCGTTGGCGGAGGATCCTCAAGTTTTGGGTTTTGGAATGAATTTATGCATTATGATAAAAAACAAATTGAATTTATTGGAGTTGAAGCTGCCGGGCCAAAAAAAAGCAAAAGACACGCAGCACCTTTGACTTATGGATCAAAAATTGGAATATTGCATGGCTCAGCCCAGTATGTAAACCAAAACTCAGAAGGCCAAATAGAAGAAACCGAATCTATTAGCGCGGGGCTTGACTACCCGGGAGTCTCGGCTCTGCATTGCTTTTTAAAAGATACAAAAAGAGCAAGATATACGGCGGCAAGTGACGAAGAAGCATTAAATGCATATCAAGTGGTTACTAAATTTGAAAATTTAAACCCTAGTTTAGAACCAAGTCATGCCTTTGCAGAAGCAATAAAGATAGCCCCAAAATTAAGTAAAGATACAATTATAATTGTAAATTCATGTGGTGATGCTCATAAAGATCGAGATATTTTAAAACAAAGATTAGGAAAATTTTAATGACCGTATCGCAAATTAGTTTGGCTTTTAAAAATTGTAAAAAAGAAAAAAAAGCAGCTCTAATAACTTTTACTGTCGCTGGTGATAATACTAAAAAAAATTCATTTAAAATATTAAATTCAATTGCAAAACATGCAGACATTCTTGAACTATCATTTTTGCACAACTGTCCTATCGCAGATGGAGGTCAAATCCAAAATAGCACCTATAGAGCTTTAAGAAATGGGACTACATTAAAAGATACTTTTCAAATTGCTAGAAAATTCAAAAATAATAATCCTAATAAACCTTTGATATTAATGGGTTATTATAATTTAATTTATCAGAGCGGTGAAAACAATTTTATAAAAAACTGTAAATTGTCTAAAGTTGATGGATTAATTGTTGTTGATTTACCTTGGCCTGAGAACAAAAAATTTGCTCAGAAATGTAAAAAGAAATCAATAAACTTTGTTCAACTTGTATCACCTACAACTTCTAAAGAAAGAATGAAAAAAATTATTAAAGACTCGCATGATATGATTTATTACATCAGCATGCTGTCCACCACAGGCGGAAAATTAAAAGTTTCACCTAAAACCATTTTAAAAAATTATGCAAAAATTAAAAAAATTGATAAATCCAAAAACTTAGTAATAGGTTTTGGAATTACAAGTAAAAATATTTCATCCTTTAAAAAAGCTGATGGATGCGTTGTTGGCTCGGAAATATGCAAAAAAATTTCAAAATCAATTAAAAATAAACAAAATCCTGTCACAAATGTTAGTAATATGGTAAAAAATCTAAGAAAGAGACTATCATGAATTGGATAACACGTTGGAAAAAAATTGGAATTAAAGTAAAACAAATTTTTAAAAAACAACCATTAGGGCAAGAAGCTTCGGATTGGAAAAATTGCCCAAAGTGTCAAAAGATAAGTTATAAACCAGATTTATTTAATAATTCATATATTTGCGAATGTTCTTACCATTTTGACTTGCCGCCTAAACTACGTTTGGAATCTCTTTTTGATTCAAGCTACGAAATTATCGAAGCTTCAGAAAATATTAATCCTGATCCTTTAAATTTTGAAGTGAAAGATGGAGCTAGAGAAGGATACAAGTATATAGACAAGGTAAAAAAATATAGGAAAATTACTAAACAGCAAACTGCTTTAATTTGTGCTTCGGGAAAAGTTTCTAACCTAAGTGCTGTTGTAGTCTGTTTTAATCCAAAATTTGGAGCAGGGCGTTTTGGCCCCGCAGAAAACGAACATTTTTTAAAAGCTGCTAATTTTGCTGTACAAAAAAAAGTTGACATTTGGGTAGTAGTTTACCAAAGCTCAGGGATTGACGTTCATACAGGTGTTACTGGTTTAGCCGGAATGACAAAAAGTGTAATTGCTATGAATGAAATTAAAAAAAATAATATCCCTACTTTCTGTGTAGCCGCGCGGGCAACAGCCGGGGGTACTTATGCATCAAGTTTCTTTATGCATGATTTTATTATAATTGAATCAAAATGTGTTGAAAATCTACTTTTTTCGGGAAAAAGAGTTACTGCTAATATTTTAAAAGGTACTGATCAAATACCAGATGATTTTGGTACAGCTCCAGGCGTAATGAAATCAGGACTAGCTGATATAACTCTTGAAAGTAGAAAAGAATTAAAAGACACTATATCTAAATTAGCTAAAATAATTTTAAAAGTAGATGATTTAAAAACAAAAAAAGTAGATGAAGCTCATGAAAATCCAGAAGATTTTAAAAAGACTGCTTCAACTGCATCCTAAAAGTGTAGATTTATCACTTGATAGAATAAAAAGATTACTAAAAGATCTTAATAATCCAGAGAAAAAAATATCAAATGCCATTCAGGTAGTTGGAACTAATGGTAAATATAGTTTTTGTACTACACTAAGAGAAATATTTGAAACCGCAAGTTACACAGTAAATATGAATATAAGCCCATCGCTTAGAAGATTTAACGAACGTTATTATTTTTCAGGCAAATATATTTCTGATGATGAACTTTACAATTTACTAATCGAGGTAGAAACAATTAATAAAAATAAAAGCATTACATTTCATGAATTCATATGTGCTTGTTTTTTTCTTCAAGCTTCAAAAAATAATAGTGATATAAATATCTTAGAATCTGGCCTTTTTTTTAGGCTCGATGCAAGCAATGTATTAGAAAATAATATAGCTTCAGTAATTATGCCCATAGGAATGGATCACAAAGATTTCTTAAAAAAAGGAACTATCGATGAGATAGTTTATGAAAAATGTTCTGCACTATTAAATGGTTCAAAAATCTTTATTTCTGAGCAAAAAAATAATGTATTAGATAAAATTAAAAAAAATATTAAAAACAATACGTCTGATAAAATAATTTTTGGAAAAAACTATAATTATAAAAAGAATCTTGATGGATTTCTATTTAAAGATGATTTTGGTAAAATAAATCTACCTTATCCCAATTTATCTGGAGATTTCCAAATCAGCAATATTTCAACTGCAATTGCGGTTGCTAGAAAATTAAATCAATTTAAGATAACAGATTCTCATATAAAAAAATCAATAACAAAAATAAGAAGTGAGGGAAGATTGCAGAAAATTACCCATGGTAAACTTAGAAATTATGTTTCAAAAAATAATCAAATTTTAATTGATGGAGCTCATAATATACTTGCTGCTTCCGTAGTAGAGAAATATTTAAGAACTTTAAATTCTGGAAGGAAAATTATTATGTTGCTCGGAATGATGGCTAATAAAGACCATAAAGAATTTATCCAAGTGTTCAAAAATAGAGTTGAATCAATAGTTACCCTGAATATACCCAATCAAACAAACTTTATTGATAAAGAAAAATTATCTAAAATTGTACAATCGTGCGGTATACCTTCAAAAGCAGAAAATTCTATCAAGACAGCGCTTAAAAATATTGCAAAGGAAAATGATAATGCAATTATATTTTGTACAGGCAGTTTGTATTTTGCTGGAGAAATACTGAATTTAAATTAAATATTTTCTTTAATCCATGAAACAATATTTGACTTTGTGGTTGCTCCAACTTTTGTAGCCTTAAGTTCTCCATCTTTGAAGAGAAGCATGGTCGGTATACCTCTCACCCCATACTTCGTTGGTTGGTTAGGATTTTCGTCAATATTGTGTTTTGCAACAACGACTTCATTGCTCATTTCATCCGAAATTTCTTCAAGAATAGGACCGATTTGTTTGCATGGTCCACACCATTCGGCCCAAAAATCTACTAGTGTAGGCTTGGAAGCTTTTATTACTTCTGTTTCAAAACTTTCATCTGTTACTTTTTTTGTAGGCATGAAATATTTTTAATGTAAGAATTTTTTTATTAATGTCAATTGTCTTTTTTGTAAAACTTTTCCATTTCTAAAATATATGAGTTAATATCTTCGAGAGCTTTTAATTTTTCATTATTATCCTTAAACTTATTTCTTAAGGTATCAATTTCTGAATAGGTTCTTGGAATAGTATTCCATTTTTCTTCATTTGTGCTTAATATTCTTGATGCTATTTCTTTATGGATAGCATTATAAACTTCTTTTGGTAAAGACTGTGGGCTTTCTTCGTATAAAATTTTTTTTCCAAAATATTGCATACGTTCATCTCTAAATTTTTGTACCACAGTAAATTTATTCTTCCAATCTGCTTTGTGGAATTCTGGCATAATTTTACTATCTTCAGGTAAGGCAAATTTTTTATAAATCGAATCTTCTGCATAAATATCCGCTTGCGATTCTAGTTCTTGTCTTTCTGAAGCATCGTCATCTAAAATTCTAATAATTTTTTTTGCAAATTCTTTATTTTCCCTTACTAACTTAGCTCTTTCTTTTAATTTTTTGATTCCAATTTGCTTATAATTATCAAAATTTATTCCATAACTTGGGTTCATTATTATAGGATGTTTTTTATGTTTAATTGTTCTAATAACCTTTGGTTTTTTATCTAATTCTTTTTTAAGCTCTTGTAGAGATAAATTAAAATAATAAATAGGATCAGCTTTTAAATCAAAACACATTGGATAACCCCACTGAGGATGCTGACAAACAAAAGTAAGAACAAATGGAACGGATCTCCCATAGTAAAAAAAATCTGTACAAAATAACTGTTCTTCTTTAATAAGATTAAAACTTTTATCCTTATTCGTTGTCATTAAGCTAGCCTTCCAGACATTGGGTGCTTTTTTGTTTAAAAGCTTTGCTATTTCTATCGTCGCCAAAACATCTGCCATAGCCGAATGTGCATCATCATGTTTAATGCCGTTCATGGGTGCTAATTTTTCTAATTTAAAAACAGGATTATTTTTATCACTTATTGGAGTTTTAAGACTATTTGGATAATAAAGATGGCATGCTCTTGCTAAACTAAAAAGATCCCCTCGTTCACTGCCATTTGTATTGGTCAAATAAGGGTATTCAAGATTTTTCCATAAAGTCCTTCTTAAAAATTCTTCATCAAAATTAATTGAGTTATAACCAATAAAAATCGAATTTTTCCATTGTTTAAACTTATCAACTAATTGTCTCACCATTTGATAGTGAGATAAATTTGTTTCCTTCAGCATTTTTGGTGTTGTTTTATTAACCAATAAAGCCATAGCTTCTGGAACCACACCGGCACTTAATTTACAGCGGCCTTCATATCGATCTAGTTCCTGAAAATTGTCATTAACAAGTACTGCAGCAGCCTGAATTATCTGTCCATAAGAAACGTTCGATGAGCAGGTTTCAAAATCATAAAAAACTAAATTTGCCATTAAGTATTACTTATTCAGTACCTTGATTTTGTGTACATCTTCTTTGATTGCTTTTTCAACTTGCTCTGGATCTTTTATATTTTCTAAAGTTCTCAGGATAGATCTAGCATCTCTACCGAAATCATCGGTAACTTTCATAGCTTCTTCTAATTTTTTTCTGAGATTTCTAATGCCATCAAAATGCTTGGAAAATCTTGTAGTAATAATTTTTAAATCGTCATGAATTTGTGTTGCATGTTTTTGAACTTTTAAGGTTTGAAATCCTAAATGGTAGGCTTGTAAAATTGCACATAGGGTATTTGGTCCAGAAATAGTAATTTTGTACTTGGTTCGTAATTCTTCCATAAGGAGTTCTTTAGTTTTTGGATCTCTATAACTGGCAAGTTCTGCGTATAAACCTTCTGTTGGTGCATAAACAATTGCAAAATCTGTGGTTTTTGGTGGCATAATATATTTTTCAGAAACTTTTTTTGCTTTAACTCTAAACGCTGCTGCTAAATCATTTCTTGCTGTACTTAATGCATCTTTATCTTTTAGCTCGTAAGCTTCATCAATAGCTTTGTATTTTTCAATTGGCCAATGACTATCTATGGGACAAAGAACATCATTTTGTAGTTTAACAGCAAACTCCACAACATCACGTGTTTCGTCAGGCTTCATTTTAACGTTAGCTATATATTGTGCTGCTGGCAGCAAGTCCTTTAGTAAGGACGCCAATGAAAACTCAGCTAATCCACCATACTGTTTTACTCCTGCTAAAATCCTGCTAAAGCTGTCCTGGCTTTTATTTATAGCTTCGACCTGCTGGTTAAATACATTAACTTTTTCATCCACCTTTGTTAGTGCCTGTGTCATGTCACGAGTGACATCTTTTGATAAAGTATTAAAAGAAGTCGACATAGTGTTTATAGAATTCGTTAAAGAGTTCTTTAATTTTTCTAATTCTTCATTATTTTTACTTTCATCTTTATTTTTTTTCTGAGAAATTAAAAGATAAATCACTACTAAAAGTAGTACCAAAACTAAAAATAAAACTGATTCCTGCATTGTCATATTACTATAGCATAAATTGATATAAAAAAACTAACTTGCTTTTTTTTGCCTCTCACGATCAATGTGAGCAGTCATTGTGTCAACAAGATAATCGGAATAAGTGAAAATCTCTTTTGTTACAAAGGATTTTGTTTCATGTTTTTCGGGATTAGCTTTATTTTCTACTATAATTTTTCCTTTTTTTTGCGTCCGAATCTTCTAAATAAATTAAAATTATCCAATCTTCATCTGGACTATCATCATACCTTATAAAACATTCATTGGATTCATATCTTCTATCAATAACACGGAGAATACTTTTGTGTTTCGGTATATATCTTTTGTTCAATTGAAAAACCAAAGAATTTGCTGAACGATAAAAAGATTCAAGAACTAATTCAATATTTTCCCTATGTGCGGCATATTCCCTTTCTTTTTGGAGAATATCTTCTTTAGTATCACGATCTGTAATACTGACACCTAAAGCCTCTACTCTTTCTCTTATTTTTTGTTCCCTAATTAATCGGTATTTTTCTTTAATTTTTTCTAAACGCTCTTCAACAGCTTTGTAATCATCTCTTTGTTCTCGTAATGCTAATTTCTCTAGATTTTTAATTTCCTCAAGCTCTCGACGTCTAAAAGCTTCAATTTTTTTCTCTAATTTTATTTCCTCTAAAAAACTCTTCCTTTTTTTAGCTTGTTCACGTCTTAAAATAGCTTGTTCCTGCCTAATAAATTTTTTTAGATCTTGCGAACGTTCTCTGGCTAGTTTTTGTTCTTCTCTAAGTTCTTGTTGCTTAAGTTCTAAACTTAATCTTGCTTCTTCTTTAGCTAATCTTTCCTTTTCTTTTTTTTCAAAGGAAATTTTTTGTAATTTTTTTATTTTTTTATTTTCTAAATAATTATCATATGCTCTAAAAAATGGTGTTAAAATAAAATTTACTACTTTTTGAAACCCAAGTACTGTCATTTGACTAGCTTGTTTTTTAATTTTAAAAATTTGTTTTTTTTTTAATTTTATTCTTGGCCTTTTAATTTTTAATTTTGGTAATTTAAGAGCCTTAATTCTATCGATGGGTTTTTTTATTTTTATTAGTCTTTTGCGTCTTTTATTTTTTATCTTTTTTTTTCTAGCTTTTTGTTTTTTTTTGAATCTAGCTTTAGTTCTGCTTTTTAAAATTTTTCTTTTTTTTAGTTTAGTCTTTTTATTTTTTCTTCTAATTCTTTTTTTCATGGATAGTAATTCCTATTAATATATAACAATTATTTACTGATATATATAATTTCTACGATTGCTTGGAAGTGATGTGAAATTTTTTACAAGTTGTAATTGATATACAACCAAATCCCTAAATTTAAATGCCGCGGAACAACTGGCTAAGTAAAATTCCCACATTCTAACAAATTCTTTATCGTATAAATATTTTGCTTTTTCTTTGTTTTGTGTAAATCTATCAAGCCATGCTTTTAATGTTTTGTCATAATGATGTATTAGAGTTTCGCAATCAGATAAAATTAGTCCTGTTTTTTCTATAGGCGTAATCATATCAGATAGACTTGGAATAATTCCCCCTGGAAAAATATATTTTTGTATAAATGGTTGAACAGGACCAGGTTGATCTACAGAACCTATCGTATGCAATAAACAAATACCGTCATCGGTCATAATATTTTTTATTTTAGCAAAGAAAGTTTTATAAAATTTTTTCCCAAAATGCTCAAAAGCACCAACACTTACAATTCTATCGTATTTATCTTTTATTTCACGATAGTCAGAAAGTTCAAAACGTACTTGGTTATCAAGTTTCAATTCTTTAGCTTTTTTTCTGCAATAGTTTATTTGATTTTCACTCAATGATATTCCTGTAACTTCACATTGACTTTGTTTAGCAATTTCAAATGCCATTCCTCCCCATCCACAACCAATGTCTAAAACTTTTTGACCAGGTTTTAAGTTTAATTTTTTAATTATATGATTAATTTTATTTTGTTGCGCATCTTCTAGACTCTCATTTTCACTCGTAAAATAGGCACAAGAGTATTGTCTGTGTTTTTTATCTAAAAATAAATCATACAACTCTTCACCAATATCATAATGATGTCTTATATTTTTTTTTGATCTCTCGGGTAAATTATAATTACTTATATATCTCCATGCATGAAAAAAAGTTTTCATAAAATAACCAAAATTATTAATTTCTTTTCTTCCTATATTTTCAAATGTAATATTTAAAAAATCTATTAAAGATGCATTCTCAATCTTAATTTCTCCACGCATATATGCTTCGGGAAAATTTAAATCTGGATTTAATACTAGTTTCCAATTTAAATCTTTTTTTAATAACTTGACCGTTATTGGATTATTTAGATCTGGTTTTCCACAAATATATTTTTGTCCCTGATGATCTATTAATATAATTCCGTTTTTCTTATAAATTTTAGATAATAATTTAGCTAACATCATAATTTTAGGCTGCCATATTTTTTGTTGGAAAAAATTCTAGTTTATTTAATTTAGATATAAGTTCTTTTCCTTGAATTTCTGAAAGTAAACTTAATGGTGGCAAAATCCTACTGTATTTTTCATCTTCCTCAGACATAAAAGTATGTAATCCTGAAATTAGATTATAATTATCAAAAACTTTTCTGACTGCACATAGCTTATCGTTAAATGTTTGTTTTTTTTTGTTATGAAAATCATCGTAAACTTTACGTGCCAATGGTGCAGTTACATTAAGGATTGCAGATATTATTCCACTATTACCTATTTCTAATCCTTTAAGTAACTTAGTTTCGGACCCTGGAAAAATTAAAAAGTTTGGTATTTTAATTTTATCAAATAAATTATATGTACTATCTTTTACTCCGACTATTTGTTTGGGAAAATCTTTTACTAATTTTTCAACTAAAGAAATACTAAAACTATAACCACTCAGTTTTTCAAAATTGTAAAGAATAATCTCACATTCTGGAACTTGTTGAATTACATTAGCATAGAAAGAATAAACCCCATTATCATCATATTTATAGTACGCTGGTGGCATCAGTAAGAATCGATCTATTCCACTTTTTTTAGCATGTTTCATTATATCTATATTTTCATTTAAGGCATTAACGCCCGTTCCAATCATAAATTTATCTTTAAATTTATTATTATTTAGTTTTTCAATTAATTTTTTCTTTTCACTGGAAGAAATAAGTTGCGCACACCCCGTGGAACCAAAAAATATAGCGCCATGGAGTCCAGACTGGATTAGCTTCTCTGAGTGTTTAATTGTCGATTCTACATCAAGAGATAAATCTTGATTGAAAATACTCATTGAAGCAGCATATATTCCTTTTTTTATAGCCATGTTTTTAACTAATTTATTTGTTAGAAATTATATTAGATTGAAAAAATGAGTAAAGCACTTGTAATAATAAAATCTATGGGAATTGGGGATTTATCAATACTAATTTCCAATATTCATGCTATTAGCAAAGAAATAGGCAAACCGGTTACTGTTTTGGCTCAAAAAAATACTCGTGCAAAATCAATATTGCAGCATGATCCTCATATTGCAGAAATAATTGAATTAGATGAAAAAGAAATAAAAGGTTTTTTCAATATTATAAAAAAAATAAAACCAAAAAAATTTGACCAGTCATATATTTTTAGTGACTCTATAAGACTTTATTTAATCACAAAAATGTCTGGTATTAAAAAAAATTTCCACTACAACTTTTTTTCTAAGAAGAGAAAAAATTTCTTTAAAACAGCAAAAGAATTTACTGAAAAAACATTAAATATAGAAATAGATCCTCAATCAAAAATTTACTGTAATAATAATGACGTTGAAAAAGCGAAAAAGAAATACAATATAACTAATGAAACAAAAAATATTGTTTGTGGTATATCAGCGTCAGGTCCAACAAAACGTTGGGATATAAATAATTATATACGCTTGTTCGAAGAACTAAATAAAAAATATAAAAGTAATTTTTTTCTAGCTGGTGGATCAAAAGATGAAGATCTAATTAAAAAAGTTATGAATTCTAATGTAGGTGAAAACTGCTTCTCTTTTTCCAAAATGAATCTTTCTGAAGCAATACCAATTATTGGCGCCTCACAGTACTATATAGGGAATGATACTGGTTGGGGTCATATAGCTTCAGGTCTTGGTTTAAAATCATTATTTTTGTTCATGGACTCTCCTCCCTCGGCATATGGCATCTACAGTAAAAATATTAGTATAGTTTGTCCTGATGGATTAACAATTGAAAATACCGGACATAATACTAGAGGTAAAGATCGAATATCTTTTGATAATGTTCTCAATAAATCTTTAAAACTAATTAGCTAAAATCTTTAAGTACAGTTTCTTTAGCTTCATTAACTATTTGACTTAAACGTTCAGTATTTGAATTAGGATTTACATCAGGGTGAATTTTTTTTTGTAGCAAATTTGCAGCTTTTATAATTTCTTCTTTTGAGCATCCTTTTTTTATTCCTAAAATTTTGTAGGCCTCGTCAGTAGAAAGATTGCTAGAAGGACTCGTTTGATTATTTTGTCCAAAATGAGAATATCTGCCAGTGCTACGCAGATAGTTCAATAATCTCCATATTTGCCAAATCTGAAATGCTGTTAGGCCTTTTATTTTAAGAGCGGAAAGTGCTAAAAAAAATAGTGGTAGCGAAAATAATATTCTACCTCCTATAGCCAAAATTATAGCCACCAGTAGTGATAAAATAACAATTAAACTTCTTACGCCTTTAGCTATTTTTTGTGTTTTTTGTTTAGCAAACCAAGATAATATTAAAAATGTTATGACAAAAATAATTATTCCAGTTATTAAGATATTCATATAAATAAGTATTCTAATGAAAAATCCTCCTAAATTAAAACAAAAACTAGAAGTCAAAAAGTATCATGGTTATGAGATAAAAGATGAATTTTCTTGGGTGCACCAAAAAAATATTCTTGAAGTCCTTAAAGATAGTTCAAAATTGAATCCTGAAGTAAAAAAATATTTAGAGGAAGAAAACTCTTATACAAAAAACAAAATGGAAGATACAGAAAAATTTCAAAAGAGATTGTTTACAGAAATTAAGGGACGAATTAAATTAAATGATGAATCGCTCCATTTTTTTTACAAAAAAGACGGATGGGAATATTGGACTAAAACAACCAAAGAAAACAACTATGCAACACAACTAAGAAAAAAAATAGGTGACGGGGAAGATAAGATTAAGGAATATTGGAATGGCGATAAGGAAAAAAATAAATTAGGTGCTAGTTTTTTTGGAATTGGAGATCTGACTGTAAGCCACGATCATTCTCTTTTAGGATATTCGCTAGATCTTAATGGATCTGAATACTTCACGATTTATATAAGAACAATAGTTGATGAAAAAATAATCAGTGAAAAAATTGAAAATACTTCTGGTGGAATTACTTTTAGTAAAGACTCCAAATATATTTTTTACACTTTATTAAATTCAAAACATCAGCCCAAAAAAGTTTTTAGACATAAAATTGGCTCTTCTCAAAAAGAAGATGAGTTGATTTATGAGGAAAAAGATGAGCGTTTTACTGTAGGAATGGGCGGATTAACTTCAGATGAAAAGTTTTTTTTAATTAACACTTCTGATCATAGCACAACGGAAACATATTATTTTTTAGCAGATAAAGAAAAAATAGAATTAAAACTATTTCAAAAACGTTCAGAAAAAATAAGATATTCAGTAGATTCATGGCATAAATATTTTTATATTCACACAAACCAAGATAATTCTCCAGACTTCAAAATATGTAAATGTAAAAATGAAGATATTAGTAAATGGGAAGATTTTATACCTGCCAAAAAAGAAGTAATAATTGGAGGTTTTGATTTTCTTGATGATTGGATGATTAGAGGGGAAACATCTAATGCTTTACCTAAAATATTTGTAAGAAATCTTAAAAATAATGAAGAAGAAGAATTAATATTTGCAGATGAACTAGTATGGAGCCCGTCTGTTACTGAAATTCAAAAAGAAACAAATACGGATGAAGTTTATATTAGCTATTCTTCACCAAAGACAAATGCAAGAACCTATATTTATAATCTTAAAACAAAAGAAAAAAAATTTGTAAAAGAACAAAAAGTATTGGATAAAAATTATTCTCCAAAAAATTACATTACAGAAAGATTAGAATGTAAATCGCATGATGGTCGTTTAATACCCTTAACCATAACGCGGCATAAAAATACAAAGATTGATGGAAGCGCAAATGTTCTATTGTACGGATATGGTAGCTACGGGAGCTCCCTTTCTTTTGGTTTTTCTAATACAAGACTAAGTTTACTAAATAGAAATATCATTTGGTGTGATGCATCTATTAGAGGAGGACGTGAACGTGGAGAAGTTTGGCACGAAGAAGGTAAAATGCTAAACAAAAAAAATACTTTTGAAGATTATATATCTGCTGCAAAATTTTTGATTGAAAAAAAATATACTTATAAAGGTGGAATAATCGGCTACGGTGGAAGCGCTGGAGGATTACTTTTGGGTGGGGTTGTAAATCAATCCCCAGAATTATTTTTAGGAATGGTTATTCAAGTTGGTTTTTTAGATTCTCTAACTACTAATCTTGATCACTCTTTGCCTTTGACGCTTGGAGAATTAACGGAATTTGGTGACGCTAAAAATAACAAAGAGCACTTTGAATATATTAAATCTTATTCTCCCTATCACAATATTAAAAAAATGAATTACCCTCACCTGTTATTGGTAACGAATATAAAAGATGTAAGAGTTCTTTTTGACGAGCCATTAAAATTTACAGCTAAATTAAGACAAAATAAAACTGATAATAATCTTTTGCTTCTTAAATGTGAACTTGAAGACGCAGGTCACGGCGGTAAATCTGGAAGAGATTCTGCAATAGAAGAAATAGCTTTTGATTATAGTTTTATTTTAAAGATTGCAAAAAAATTAAATACCTAGTCTTGAAATTTTAAAAATTATTCCTACATAAATATTTGTAAGTTGCCGTTGTGGGACTTACATAAATTAACCTTGCTAAAAATAAGGAGGTAAATATGACAAGTAAGGATTTATCAATCTTTAATTCTCTAAGACCTTTTAGCATTGGATTCGACGATATGTTTGATCAGTTTGAATCTATGTTGGGTAATGGCGGAATGGTTCAAAGTAATTATCCCCCATACAACATCAGAAAGGCCGGAAAAGATAAGTATGCTATTGAAGTAGCGGTTGCTGGCTTTAACAAAGATGATGTTGAAGTAGAGTTTGAAGATAAACTTTTAACAGTTAGAACAAAAAAAGTTAATAAAACTGTTGAAAAAGATGGTGATGAGATAATTCATAAAGGAATATCTCAAAGATCATTTTCTAGATCATTTACGATTGCAGATGACGTAAAAGTAAGTGGTGCGGAACTTAAAGATGGTCTTTTGACGATAAACTGTGAAAAAATCATACCAGAACAAAAGAAAAGAAAACTTATTCCAATTAAGTAATTGGAGCCTTACTTGCGGAGATATAATCTCCGCAAGTATTTAAAAACATCCCCTACTAGATACAGCTACAACCATTTTATTTTGATCTATTTCAAACTTCTTTTCGCATGTAATGCCGTATTTTTTCTTTTTATAAATGTAAAATTTTGAACCTTTTTCATCATAGTTAATTTTGTCAGGTTGCCCCATTTCCATTTTTAATTCTGATTCGGGTTGCTGAAGAAATTTAGTTATTTCTTTAATTTCTCTCTTACCTATTTTGTCTGCTTTGTTTTCAATAGTTTGGCAACTAGTGAGAAAAAAAACTAACAATATGCTAAAAAGTAATTTCATCCTTACAACTCAATATAGAATATCACAAATTTTATAAACAGACATAGCCTGAAAGTTGTATTTTATTTTTTATTATCGTTGTGACTTCTCTAATAAGGTTTATTAAGATTAACTCATTAATAATTACGGAGGAAAATATTTATGATGGATAAATATTTCGACTATAGAAAACACAAAACGGATTTTAAAACAGAAGTAATAGCTGGCGTTTCAACTTTTCTGACGATGGCTTACATCATGTTTTTAAATCCTGTCATACTTGCTGATGGTGGGTTTGACTTTGGCGGAGTTTTCACAGCTACAGTTTTGGCGACAGCCTTAGCTTGTTTTATAGCTGCATTTTACGCTAAAACTTGGCCTGTCGGTCTAGCACCTGGAATGGGGATTAACGCATTCATCGCTTATGGTGTTTGTTTGGGTATGCAATATACTCCTGCAGAAGCGCTGGGCGCTGTGTTTGTTGCTGGTGTGGTCTTCTTAATAATTTCTCTAACTCCAATAAGAGCTTGGCTTATTAACTCAATTCCAAAAAGTTTAAAACTTGGAATTGGTGCTGGAATAGGTTTGTTCTTAGCAATCATTGGTTTTGAGATTATGGGATTGACTGGAGACCATCCTGTTACACTTGTAACACTTGGTGATCTTAGCAACCCATTGCTTCTTTTAGGTGCCGGTGCATTTATATCAATGATCGTAATGGAAAAATATAAGATCAAAGGAAACATTATCATTGGAATCATTGCCTTTAGTATTATTGCTTGGGTAACTGGTTTAGCAAAATTTAATGGTGTTGCTTCTGCTCCACCTCCAATGACGCACTTGTTTGCATTTGATTTGGGTGCTGCACTTTCAGCCTCAATGGTAACAGTAATCTTTACTCTGTTCTTCATTGACTTTTTTGATACTGCAGGAACTTTAACTAGTGTTGCAAATGTTTCGGGTAAAATTGGTAGTGATGGAAAAATAAAAGATATCGATAAAGCTATGCTTTCGGACAGTGTATCAACTGTTGCTGGTTCATTAATGGGAACAAGTACAGTTACTACTTATGTAGAATCTGCGGCTGGTGTAAAAGCTGGTGGAAGAACAGGAATGACTTCTCTTGTAATAGGGCTTTTATTCTTGGCTTGTATATTCCTTGCTCCATTAGCAACGAGCTTACCAAAAGAAATCGATGGAGCTGCATTAATTTATATTGCAACTCTTTTCGTTCGTAACATCGTAGACATTGAATGGGATGATATTGCCGAGTCGGGACCAGCGGTCCTTGCTATGATAGCAATGCCATTTACTTATTCGATTTCTCATGGAATAGCTCTAGCATTTATTTCTTACGCAGCCATTAAGATTTGCACAGGAAAAACAAATGTTAGCCCAGCTATCTGGGTAATAGCAATAGCGAGCGTAATAAGTTTCGTTGTAGCTTAAAAAATTTAAATTTTTATAAGAAGGGCCGGATTTATTCTGGCCCTTTTTTATTTGGAGTGTTTCTTTTTTATATCTTCAATTCTTATTTCTTCGTAATGCTCAAATGGTTGAACTATCCAGGGATTATCTTTTAATTTAACAGCGCAGTAATCCGGTTCAAATGTTGATTTCTTTTTTTTCCATAATGTGGCTGTTTTAATATCTTCAATCTTATTTTTTACCGGTTCATAATTTTTTAACCAATCTACACTTTTATTTAAAGTAATTCCTGTATCAGAAAGATCATCACACAAAAGAATTTTTCCACCCATATTTTTTGCAATCGAACTCATTTCACGAGAAAATACTATATCTCCTTGCTCATCCTCTACACCTTTGCCGCTATAAGATTCTACTGCAAGGTAAGCACACTTTAATTTAAAAACCCTACTTAAGAGGTCTATCATGGGTGCACCCCCTCGCATAATGCCAACGAGTAAAGTAGGCTTATAACCACTATCATGAACCATAATAGCTAATTTCTCTACAGTCTTATTATATTCTTCCCAAGAAACAATTAATTTTTCTGACATTGTAATTCTGCTATCATAGTTAAAAACAACTTAATTAAAAAGGAGAAAATTTATGTCAAAAGGGATTTGGATAGCTGTATATGAAAAAATTGAAAATATGGAAACTTTGAAAAAATATGCAGCCAAAGCTACATCGGCCATTAATAAATATTCTGGTAAATTTCTAGTAAGAGGAGGAAAAAATATAACTCTTGAGGGAAATCAGTCACCTAGAACAGTAATAGTTGAATTTCCATCTTTTGAAGATGCAGAAAAATGCTACAATTCTGACGAGTACCAAGAAGCTCATAATATCTTAAAAGGCTCAGCTAAAAGAAATTTGCAAATTATAGAAGGAGTTTAGTTAGATTCCTTTTTATTCTTCCAATTAACATAATATTGGATTGCACTAAAAATTATTGCAAGCAGAGATAGGATTAACCAATTGTATTTGCTCGTCCAGACAAATGAAGCATGTCCACTTAACATTACAAATAAAACTAATAGTGTAATAATATTATTATGAACGGATCTTACTTTTGCTCTGAGTGAAAGGCTTAGATCAATTTTTTCTTTTTTTAAAGCGGCTAGAGCAATTTTTTTACCATTGGGAGCAATAACAAAAAAAACATTCATAGTCATTATACTTCCCAAAATAATGCCTGATTGTAGAAAAGCAAATCGTGGCCCATAAATTTTAGTTAAGCCAAATGAGATAATTGTGCCAATAATTAAAAGCACGATTGGAAAAACAATTTTATAATTTACTAATTTAGATTTGCAAATAAAATCATATACTAACCAAGATCCTATTATAGATAACACTGAAATTATTATAGCAAAAGAAGAAGAAATATTTTCATTTACTCTTTTATCAATCATTAAAATATCTGCATTCACAAAATAAATTAATATTAATAATGCTATTCCCGACAAAAAAGTTAAATAGGAAGTATATTTCCAAATAATGACATTCTTTGGAACTTCCATGGGTGCGCCGCGATATCTTGTAAGTTTATAATAATAACCGCTATGCTGAAGTATTCCACTAGCCTCTATATCTTCTGCTTTTGAATTTTTTGGTAATTTGTTATCTAAATAATTAAAAGTAAATGATGTACCCACCCATAGTATAGCAAAAAAAACGTGCCCCCATCTAAGTAGAGCTTGAATCCATTTAGAAACATCAGGTAAAAATTCCATTTAGTATTTAACCTTATCTGTTTTTTTTTCCCATAATTGAAAAGCTTCCAAGGCTTCATTTCTCATTATTTGAATCATTGGAATTTTTCTTTCATTAATGTTTTTTTTAAATTCTGAATAAATTAATGAATCGTCAAAATCAATTTTTCGAGCATCTTCCCTGGTGTTTGCGTAATATATTTTGTTAATTCTTGCCCAATAAATAGCAGATAGGCACATAGGACATGGTTCACAAGTTGAATATAATTCGCTTCCTTGAAGATTAAAATCATTTAATTTTTTGCATGCATCGCGTATGGCAACAATTTCACCATGTGCGGTAGGGTCATTTGTTGATGTAACTTTATTTGAGCCTTCGGCCACAATTTTTCCGCCTTTAACTATAACGCAACCAAAAGGTCCTCCGCCAGTATTTACACTTTTAATTGAAAGCTCTATAGCTCTTTTCATAAATTCATTTTTCATATTCTGTTTTTTAAGTTTTTAATACTCATTAAGATTTTTTCAGGTGTTGCTGGAGCATCAAGTTTAGGATTTATAGTGTAATTTCCTATAGACGCTATAGCATTTTTGATTGCAAAAAAAACTGACATGGCATTCATTAGCGGAGGTTCTCCTGTTGTTTTTGATTTATTTATCACATTTTCAATATTTTTTCCTTTCTTAAAAATTTCTGCATTAAATTTTTCGGGCATATCACTCACGGCTGGAATTTTATAGGTCGATGGCGAATGAGTAGTAATTTGACCATTAGTTTTCCAATTAACCTCTTCGCACCCCAACCAGCCTGCACCTTGAACAAAACCTCCTTCTATTTGTCCCATTTCAATCGCTGGATTAATGGCTCTGCCTGCATCATGTAGTATATCTGCTCGTAATATTTTATTTTCCCCAGTTAATATATCGATCATTACTTCGCTAACAGCAGCGCTATAACAAAAATAAAAGAATGGTCTGCCTTTAAAAGTTTTTTTATCAAAATGTATTTTTGGTGTTGCGTAAAAACCAGAAGAAGATAATGAAACTCTATTTAAATAAGCTTCTTTAACAAGTTTATTAAATTTAAAGGATTTGCCCTTAAATTTTACCATTCCATTTTCATAAATTCCTTCGCTATTTCTAATTTTGTATTTTCGTTTTACGTATGCAGCTAAGTTCATTTTAATTTTAGAAATTGCATTTAGAGTAGCTGCGCCATTAAGATCTGTAGTACTTGAAGCTGCGCTAGCACTAGTGTTTGGCACTTTATCAGTACGCGTAGCAGAAACTTTAATTTTACTAAAAGGTAAACCAAGTTCGTGTGCTGCTAATTGTGCAATTTTCGTATAAGTACCCTGTCCCATTTCTATTGCACCAGTATTTACATGGACACTTCCATCGTCATAATAAATATGCACTAAGGCACCGGCTTGATTTAGATGCCAGGTAGTAAAACTAATTCCAAACTTTACAGGGGTTAAAGCTATGCCTTTTTTTATATATTTATTATCTAAGTTAAATTTTTTTATACTTAGTTGTCTACTTTTATAGTTTGAAGATTTTATAAGTTGATCAAAAATTTCTTGGATAACGTTGTCCTCAATCTTCATATTATAATGTGTTATATTTTTTTTCTTCTTTTGGTAAAAGTTTCTTCTTCTTATTTCTGCAGAATCTTTTTTAAGTGAAACTGCAATGTGGTCGATAATATTTTCAATCGCCATCATGCCTTGGTTACCACCGAAACCCCGAAAGGCTGTGTTCGAAGCGGTATTAGTTTTGCAAAGATAATTTTCTACTAGTACGTTTTCAAGATAATAAGCATTATCAATATGTAACAAGGCTCTCTCATTTATTGCTCCTGAAAGATCTGGAGATATTCCACATCTTGATGCTAGTTTTAATTTTAAACCTTTAATAACACCTAGCTCATCAAAACCCACTTCGTATTCTGAATAAAAATCATGTC
>CACFOC010000007.1 GCA_902567945.1 uncultured Pelagibacteraceae bacterium
AGTTAAACCCTGATAATGAGTAACAAAAACTGAACTAGCATTGTTAAAGTTATCCTTCATTTCTTTTATATATGTTTTCTTTTTTTCTTTATTCATCATAATTTTTATTTTTCTAATTTTAATTTATATGAAATACCCATGGTAGATGTTAAAAAAGAGGATAATATAAAATTTCCTTTAATATTATTTGGTTTTTCTTTAAGTATTGTATCAACTATGACCTTATAATTTTCTATAATCTTATCATCTGAGAAGCTTTTCTTTCCTATTGATGCTCCTAAATTTCCATCTTTATCAGCTTTGACTTCTATCTGACCTTTTTTTAAAGCTTTAACTATTGAAGCTATATTATTAGTTACTGTACCAAGTTTTGGATTTGGCATTAGTCCTTTTGGTCCGAGTATTTTACCAAGTTTACCCATCTTTGGCATCATGGATGGTGTTGCAACCAATTTATCAAAATTAATTTTACCTAAGGTAATATCGTTTACTAAAGTTTCATTTCCACATATATCAGCACCATTATCTTTAGCTTCTTTAATTTTACTATCTTCACAGAGAACTGCTATTTTTAATTTTTTTCCATTACCATTCGGTAGATTTACGGACGTTCTTAAAGAAAGTTCTTCTTTTTTACTTTTAAGGTTTAAATTAAAAGAGACATCGATAGATTCATTAAATTTTGTTGTACAATTAGATTTAATTTTTTTAATAGCTGTATCAATTGACTCAACTTTTTTATCTTTTGAGATAGCTAATAACTTTTTGAATCTTTTTGAAACTTTCTTTTTCATTATTCCTTAACCTCTATTCCCATCGACCTTGCAGAACCACAAATTATTTTAGTAGCTTCTTTTAAATCAAAGGCATTTAGATCTTTCATTTTTTCTTGCGCTATTTTTTCGGCTTGTTTCATTGTAATAGATCCAACTACAACTCTACCAGGTTCATTAGAACCACTTTTTAACTTTGCTGCTTCTTTAATAAAATGTGAAGCTGGAGGTGATTTAATAATAAAGTCAAATTTTTTATCTTTGTATACAGTAATAACAACTGGAACTGGCTTACCCATAAACGCTTTGGTTTTTTCATTAAATGCTTTACAAAACTCCATAATATTAATCCCTCGTTGCCCTAAAGCGGGACCAACTGGTGGAGCAGGATTCGCTTGGCCGCCTTTAATTTGTAATTTTACATATCCAGCTATTTCTTTTTTTTTTGCCATATCGTACTTTTATGATTTTTCCACTTGGTTATATTCTAATTCGATTGGTGTTGGTCTTCCAAAAATAGAAACTGATACTTTCAATCTAGATTTTTCTTCATCAACCTCTTCAACAAGTCCGCTAAATGATGCAAAAGGTCCCTCACAAACCCTTACTTGTTCCCCAATATCAAAACTTAATCTTGGTTCAGGAGTTAGAGAGCCTTCTTTAATATTACCCATAATTTTTTCTATTTCTTTATCTCGAACAGCAATTGGTGTACCTGTAGATCCTAAAAAACCAGTAACTTTTTGAATATTTTTTATTGAATGATATAATTCTTTATCCATTTCCATTTTTACTAGCACATAACTTGGAAAGAATTTTTTTTGTCTTTGCACTCTTTTTCCTCTTTTAACTTCAGTAACTTGATGCATTGGAACCTCTACTTTTTCTATTTTGTCACTTAATTCACTTTTTTTAGCTTTTTCTCTAATAACCTCCGCTACTTTTTGCTCGAAACCTGAAAATGTCTGCACTATATACCAGTTTTTCATATTAAAAGTTAATAGTTAAAATTAAACCTAGTAAGAATTTATATATTTGATCTAAAAAAAGAAAAAAAATTGCTGCTATAGTTGCCAATACAAACACCATTAAAGATCCTACAGCCACATCTTTTTTTGTCGGCCAAGTTACTTTGAAAGCCTCTTGTTTAACACTTTGAACAAATTTTAATGGATTAAACATTTTTTTTTATTTCATTTTTGGCAGGAGCGGAGGGAATCGAACCCCCAACCTCCGGTTTTGGAGACCGGCGCTCTACCAATTGAGCTACACTCCTAGTAGCTTATTTAATAATTTTGGTTACTACTCCAGCACCAACCGTTTTACCACCTTCCCTAATTGCAAAATTTAATTTTTCATTCATTGCAATCGGAGTAATTAATTTAACATTAAATTTTGCATCATCACCTGGCATAATCATTTCAGTTCCTGATGGAAGAGTTACCTCTCCAGTTACATCAGTTGTTCTAAAATAAAACTGAGGTCTATATTTTGTAAAGAAAGGAGTATGTCTGCCACCCTCCTCTTTTTTTAAAACATATGCCTGCGCTTCAAATTCAGTGTGTGGAGTAACAGATCCTGGTTTAGCAAGTACTTGTCCTCTTTCAATATCAGTTCTTTCTACTCCTCTTAAAAGAGCTCCTATATTATCTCCTGCTTCACCTGTGTCCAAAATTTTTCTGAACATCTCAACGCCAGTGCAAACTGTTTTTTTTGTAGCTTTAATACCAACAATTTCAAGTTCTTCACCAGTTTTAACAACACCTTGCTCTACTCTACCAGTTGCAACTGTTCCTCTTCCAGATATAGAAAAAACATCTTCTACAGGCATTAAAAAAGGTTTGTCTTTTGGTCTTGTTGGTTGAGGTATATGTTCATCAATTGCTTTCATAAGTTCAAGGATTGAATTTTTGCCTGTCGCTTCATCCTTTCCTTCTACTGCATTTAAAGCTGATCCCTTGATGATTGGAATTTTATCACCTGGAAATTTATAAGATGTTAAAAGTTCACGAACTTCTTCAACAACTAAATCTAATAGTTCTTTATCTTTAACTTGGTCAACTTTATTTAAATATACAACAATAGCAGGAACTCCTACCTGTCTTGCTAAAAGAATATGTTCTCTAGTTTGAGGCATAGGGCCATCTGCTGCATTTACAACTAATATTGCTCCATCCATTTGTGCTGCACCTGTAATCATATTTTTTACATAGTCAGCATGTCCTGGACAATCGACGTGAGCATAGTGTCTTTTTTCAGTTTCGTATTCAACATGAGCAGTCGATATAGTTATTCCTCTCTCTTTTTCTTCAGGTGCTTTATCGATTTGATCATAAGCTATAAATTCAGCTCCACCCTTTTCAGCTAAAACTTTAGTTATAGCGGCAGTCAAAGTTGTTTTACCGTGATCCACGTGACCGATTGTTCCTATATTACAATGCGGTTTATTTCTCTCAAATTTTTTTTTCTCAGCCATTTTTTTTTCCTCTTTATATAATCCTTTTTTTTTGTTTTGGAGCGGATGAGGAGAATCGAACTCCTAGCATCAGATTGGAAATCTGAGGTATTACCATTATACGACACCCGCAAATCCAACACATCACACTCTTTGTTTTATTTAGAAACTTTATTGTAATTGGTGGAGGGGGAAGGATTCGAACCTTCGAAGACCGAAGTCAACGGGTTTACAGCCCGCCCCATTTGACCGCTTTGGTACCCCTCCAATCGTTTAGGGGTTACCGTTAATCACAATAAAGCCCTTAATAGTTCGTTTTTATAAGCATCTTCTTACATAAATGCAATAAATGATTTTGCTAACTATTATGCTATTAATCTTGGTAAATTGATAAAAAACATGAAAAAAACTACTTTTTTAATAGCTGGAAAACACCCTGTAACAGAAGCTATAAAAAATCCTAAGAGAAATGTACTCAAAGTACTATTAACTGAAGATTCTAAGAAAACAATTAATAAGGAAAATCAAGACAAAGAACTACTTAAAAATATTAAAATTTACTATAAAACAAAAAAAGAATTAGACCGATTGTGTTCTAAAGAACAAATATCACATCAAGGTTTAATAGCTGAAGTAGAACATCTAGATGAAATAAAGATAAAAGACTTTTTAGAACTTAATGAAAAAAAAAACAATTTAACATTTGTTGCCCTAGAAGAAGTTACTGACCCAAGAAATATAGGCTCGATAATTAGGAGTGCAGCTGCTTTTAATATAGATGGAATAATAGTTAAAGAAAGATCATTTCCTAGCGAAAGTAAAATTTTATTCAAAAGTGCTAGTGGATGTGTAGAGCATATAAATATCTTTGAAGTTTCAAATATTAGTACAACTTTGAAGTATATGAAGTCAAAAAATTTTTGGGTATGTGGTTTTGATAATAAGGGGGAAAAGGACTTTACAGAGCATGATTGGAATGGACGCAATGTATTGTTATTTGGTTCTGAGGGATATGGGTTAAAATATCAAACATTGAAAAATTCTGATTTCTTATTAAAAATTAACATTAACAAAAGAGTAGAAAGTCTTAATATTTCTAATTCTGCTTCTCTAGTATTCCATTATATTAATAAATTAAAAAAAAAATAAATTTCTATTGATTTATACAAACTTTAATATAAAAAGTTCACGAGCCCCTATAGCTCAATTGGTAGAGCAACTGATTTGTAATCAGTAGGTTCGCGGTTCGAGTCCGTGTGGGGGCACCAGAGATATAAGTTTTATAATATAATTTGTTCTTAACTAGTTTGCTTTCTAAGCTGTTCAATTTTTATCTTTTTTTCTAAACTATTATTTGAATCATAAAGTAATCTAAAAGATATTTTTTTTTCTATCTTTATATTAATTCTTTTAATATTTCTGATTTCTTTATTATCGGCAACGGCACTTACAGGTCGTTTCTTTGTATTTAAATTTTTAATTTTTATTATCGAAGATTCGTGAATGATTTTTCCTCTCCATCTTCTAGGTCTAAACGGACTTATGGGTGTAATTGCAAGTTTTTTTGAGTTTAAAGATAATATAGGACCATGAACAGATAAATTATAAGCTGTGCTTCCTGCTGGTGTCGAAATCAATACTCCATCTGAAACTAGTTTTTTAATTAAGATTTTATTTCCATTAATAATTTCTAATGAAGCTGTTTGTCTACTTTGCCTAAGCAAAGAAACTTCATTAATAGCAATACATGAAAACTTTTTATTATTTCGAGTAATAGCTTTAATTATTAAAGGGTAAATTATTACTTGTTTAGATCTTGAAATATATTTATCAATATTTTTAATTTTAAATTTATTCATTAAAAAACCAAATGTCCCTCGATTCATTCCATAAAAAGGTTTACGAAATTTTTGATACTTTTTTAGACTTGTAAGCATAAAACCATCTCCACCTAATATTACTATTACATCACAAGACCGTGGAGTATAATTTTTATATTTATTTAAGATTATTTTTTTAATTAACTTATTTTTATTATTTTTATCAATAACGAAATATATCTTTTTAGCTTTCATAACTTGGTGCCCTCGGCCAGACTCGAACTGGCACTCCCTAATGGGCAAGGATTTTAAGTCCTTTGTGTCTACCAATTTCACCACGAGGGCATTACTATTCCTTAAAATAGCCTTTTTTAATTTATAACACCACTTAAGTAAATTATATAATTAATAAATGACAAAAAAACTACTCATATATAATTCTGGAGGAGGAATTGGAGACGCTATACAATTGTTTTCATTAATTTTGTCTTTAGAAAATCTTTTTAAAAATTCTGAAATCTACTACCTTGGAGCCCATGAAAACCACTATTTAGGAAAATTGAAAGAATATAATATTAATGTCAAAACCTTAGACTTGGGTTTAAAATACTTTGGTTTTAGATGGTGGCATTTATTTTTTGTAAAAAAAAATTTGTCAAAACTAAAATTAGATCAATTTGACATAATTGTAGACTGTCAATCAAAATTAAGAAATACTATTATTTTAAAACAGATTCCTAATAAAGCATTTTATTCGTCTACTTTTAATAATATCTTTTGTTCTGGCTTAAAGCAAACGTCTGAGGAATTTAAGACTAATTTAAAAAAAATTGATTACGATATAAAAAAAATACCAAAAAAGTATTTCGATGAAGCTGCAAGATTGCTACCTAATAATAATTATATTGGTTTTTCTTTAACTCAAGGTAATGTTTATAGGAAAAAAGAATGGCCTTTAAATAAAGTAATAAAACTGTCAGAAGAATTAGTTAAAAATAATAAAATTCCTGTTTTTTTACTTGAAAAGAAATATCTCGAACTTAAAAATAAAATTAAAAATTCAATTCCATCTGCACTATTTCCTGAGCATGAAACTTCTCTTGACTCTCCTGCTTTAGTAACATGTCTTGGTGAAAGAATGGATCTAATCATAACAATAGATAATGGCATCATGCACATGCTCTCGCTGAGTAAAGTTCCTATAATCTCTTTATTTGGCCCAACTGATCCATTGAAATTCGCACCACGACATAAAAATTCTAAAGTTTTAGATAGTAAAAAAATTTATAATTCAAAAAATGTATCTGATATTACCGTTGAAGATGTGCTACTGGCTGCAAAGCAATTTGTAAACTTTTAATGTTAAGTTTACAATCTTTGTAACCCTGCTTAACAATATTAAGGTAACGCTCGGTTGGTGGAACTAATTTTGTTTTTCTTACCATTGTATAAGTCATAACTTTATTTCCTCTATAACTAAAATATATTTTCTTATACAAAGTTGGATATTCTTCATAAATATCTAATCTTTTTTCTGCACACTTAGAAATCACGTAAAGCGCACCATAAACTTTTTTTCCTGTCTTTTTCTCAATATCGCAAGCTCCATATTTGCTCCTGAAAGTCAATTGGTATCCATTCAGAATATGTTTTTTAATATAACGACACTTTGGGCATCTTCTTTTCATTTGCGCGTGGTGTAAATTGCTACCGTAAGCAAAATAATACTGCATAATTATCTTTTTCCTATAATATCTATTTTTTTATTTTTAAGAAAACTTACAATTTCTTTATAACAGTCGTCAATTTTTTTTTTATCAGAAGATCTAATTACTATGGAAACACCGATCTTTCCTAGTCGAAAAAATGGATAGCTGCCTATATCAACTGTCTTAAATTTACGCTGAACATATTCAAGTGATTTTGCTATTTCACTTTCTACAGTATTTACGCTTATCGTCTTACTTAAAATTTTTTTCCCACCTTTAATTTTATTTTTTAAACCTCCAAGCATTGATTTTAGAATTGAAGGAACTCCAGGTAAGCAATAAACATTATCTAAGATAAACCCAGGTGCTCCACTTGATGGGTTCAAAATCAAAGAAGCTTTTGTTGGCATCATGGCCATTTTTTTTCTTCCAGGACTAAATTTTTCTTTACCATAATATTTTTCTAAGATTGCATAGGCTTCTTTATGATATCCATATTTCATATTAAATGCTTTCGCTATTGATTGTGAGGTTATATCATCGTGCGTGGGACCAATTCCTCCAGTAGTAAATACATATTTAAATTTTTTTCTTACTTCATTTATTGTTCTTATTATTGAATTTTCTATATCAGGAATCACTCTAACTTCTTCAAGTTGTACTCCAAGTTCATTTAACCAAAGAGATATAGACACGACATTGACATCTTGAGTTCTTCCTGACAAAATTTCATTGCCTATTATAATAATTGCAGCATTTACTTTTTCTTTAGTTTTCTTCATATTAAAATTATATTTATTTCAAATGAAATTTAAAAAGAAATTATTACAGGGATCTTTAATAAAAAGATATAAGAGATTTTTCGCAGATATAAAATATCAAAATAAAACAATAACCGCGCATTGTCCCAACTCTGGATCTATGATGGGTCTGACAAACTCTGGTAGTAAAGCTTGGTTTTCTCAAGTTGATAACCCTAAGAGAAAATTAAAATATACTCTTCAAATAGTTGAGAAAAATAATAAACAAATAGGTATTAATACACATTTAACTAACAAAATAGTTTTAGAGGCTTTGAACAAAAAAAAAATAAAAAGTTTGAGTAAGTTTAATGACATAAAAACTGAAGTAAAATTTTCAGATAACACAAGATTTGATTTTTTACTCTCAAATAATAAGGAAAAGTGTTTTTTAGAAGTAAAAAATGTAACTCTAGTAAGACAAAATTATATAGCTGAGTTTCCTGATGCTATTACATCTCGAGGCACTAAACATTTAAAAGAATTAATAAAAGCAAAAACCAAAGGATACAAAAGTTGTATTTTATATATTATTCAGAGAGAAGATTGTAAATCCTTTAAAATTGCTAAAGATATAGATGAAAAATATAAAAATGCATTTGATGAAGCTCTAAAAAAAGGTGTTAAAATACTTTGTTACGATTGTAAATTGAGCAACGAAGAGATAAAACTTAATAAAGAAATTTACTATGAGTCTTGATTATAAAGAAAATTTTGAACAAATGAAAATTGCTGGTTCTTTAGCTGCTGAAACTTTAGATGAAGTAACCGCTTATGTTAAACCTGGGGTTACAACAAATAAAATTGATCAAATTTGTTATGAGTTTATAAGAGATAACGGTGGTTATTCTGCTCCTCTATTCTATAAAGGTTTTCCTAAAACGTGTTGTACATCTGTCAATCATGTTGTTTGTCATGGAATTCCCTCAACAAAATATTTAATGGAAGGAGATATAATTAATATTGATGTTACCTCCATTGTTAATGGTTGGCATGGCGATACAAGTAGAATGTTTTTTGTTGGTGATGTTTCTGTTAAATGTAAAAATTTAGTTTCTGCTACATATAACTCAATGATGAATGCTATTTCTATTATAAAAAATGGAATTAACTTGGGCGATATTGGCGAAACTATACAAACATATGTTGAAAAGAAAGGTTTTTCTGTTGTCAGAGATTTTTGTGGACATGGTATTGGTAAAGTATTTCACGAGTCTCCAAATGTACTACATTATGGAAAAAAAGGAGATGGAATAAAATTAAAAACTGGCATGATATTTACTGTAGAGCCAATGGTTAATGAAGGTATTTTTAATACAAAAGTGTTAAAAGATGGGTGGACAGCAGTAACAAAAGACAAATCTTTATCAGCACAATTCGAACATACTGTTGGTGTAACAGATGCTGGTTTTGAAATATTTACTAAATCAAAAAAAAATTTTGAACAACCTCCTTATTTATTATGATTGAAAGATATTCAAGAAAAGAAATCAAAGGTATTTGGGAAGAAAAAAATAAATACCAAATTTGGTTAGATATTGAAATTGCCGCAGCTGAAGCAATGGAAAAACTAAAATTAATACCCAAAGGTGTTTCTTCAAAAATAAAGAAAAAAGCTGTCATAAATGTTGAAAAAATACACAAAATTGAAAGCAAAGTTCATCATGACGTAATAGCGTTTCTAACATCAATTACTGAAAAAGTAGGTTCAGATGGAAAATTTTTGCACAAAGGAATGACTTCTTCGGATGTATTAGACACTTGTTTTAATATACAGTTATTACAATCGGGAAAAATCATTCTCAAAGATATTAATCAAATATTGAAAGTATTAAAAAATAAATCTCTAAAATATAAAAATACTATTTGTATAGGAAGAAGTCATGGTATTCACGCAGAACCAATTACATTCGGATTAAAATTGGCAAGCTTCTATGAAGAATTTAAAAGAAATAAAAATAGATTAGAAAAAGCTATTGATGAAATCTCTACTTGTGCAATTTCTGGAGCCGTTGGAACTTTTGCTAATATTGATCCAAAGGTAGAATCTTATGTAGCAAAAAAATTAAATTTAAAAGTAGAACCAATATCTACGCAAATAATACCTCGAGATAGGCATGCTTATTACTTTTCAGTACTAGGTATTATAGCTGGATCAATTGAAAGAGTTGCGGCAGAAATTAGAAATTTGCAAAGGACTGAGATACATGAAGTTGAAGAATTTTTTGATAAAAAACAGAAAGGTTCCTCAGCTATGCCTCATAAAAAAAATCCCATTTTAAGTGAAAATTTAACTGGTTTATCAAGAATGGTAAGAAGCTATGTAATGCCAGCGCTTGAAAATATTTCGCTTTGGCATGAGAGAGATATTTCTCATTCTAGTGTTGAGAGAAACATTGGTCCAGATTCCACTATCACGTTAGATTTTGCTCTAAATAGATTAAAAAATATTTTAAAAAATATGAATATATATCCAAAGAAAATGTTACAAAATCTCAATATTACAAAGGGATTAATATATTCACAAAGAGTAATGATAGAACTTACAAAACATGGTTTTTCAAGAGAAAAAGCTTACAGAATAGTACAAAAAAATGCCCAGCGAGCTTGGGACAATAATATATCTTTTTATGAAACTTTATCGAAAGACTCATTGATTAATAAAAAGATTTCTAATAAAGATTTAAGTAAAATGTTTGATATCAACTACCACACAAAGAGAATAAACTTAATATATAAGAGAGTATTTAAGTAGAATGCACAAAGGAAAAAAACTTTACGAAGGAAAAGCAAAAATTATTTATGAAGGCCCAGAAAAAGGTACTGCCATACAGCATTTTAAAGATGATGCTACCGCTTTCAATAATCAAAAAAGATCTACAGTTGAAGGAAAAGGTGTTTTAAATAATAGAATTTCAGAACATATTTTAAATAATCTAAATCAAATCGGAATTAAAACTCATTTGATTAAGAGATTAAATATGAGAGAGCAATTAATACGCCTTGTAAATATATATCCCGTTAAATTTATTGTTAGAAACATAGCTACAGGTTCTTTGACAGGAAAACTAGGTATACCTGACGGAACAATTTTATCAAAACCTTTAGTTGAATATAGCTACAAAAATGATGATTTTGGAGATCCACTTGTAGCTAGAGAACATATATTGGAATTTAAATGGGTTCCAAGTGCTGCCGAACTAGATTTAATCAATGATTATTGTTTAAGAATAAATGATTTCATGCAAGGTATGTTTAGAGGCGTTGGAATTAAACTTGTTGATTTTAAACTAGAATTTGGAACTGCAAATATTGATGGAAAAAATGAAATTTTATTAGCTGATGAGATAAGTCCTGATACTTGCAGATTGTGGGATGTAGTAAGTGAGAAAAAACTTGATAAAGACAGATTTAGAAAAGACTTGGGAAATATTATTCAAGCTTATCAAGAAGTTGCGCGAAGATTAGGGATTATTCACGAAGAGGCTAATATAAGTGAGGTCAAATTCGGCAAACCTAAAGCGGTAAACATAAAGAAAAAATAAATTGAATTCATTATGGTTTAGAAATTATTTCAACGAAAGTTAAAACTTATGGCACTTAAATTAGAAGAAATAGATAGCTTGATCAAGAAAGCTATACCAGATGCGGAAGTAACTATTAAAGATTTAGCAGGTGATGAAAATCACTACTCTGCGACAATAAAATCTAAAATTTTTAAAGGTAAAAGTAAAATTGAACAACATAAACTTGTATATAAAGCATTAGGTGATAAAATGGGAAATGAATTGCATGCTTTAGCATTAAATACGATTGAAAGTTAAACAATGAATGAAAATTTAAAAAAGAAGATTGAAAATATAATTGAAAATAATGATGTTTGTTTGTTTATGAAGGGAACACCAGAAGTGCCTCAATGTGGATTTTCCTTAGCTGTGTCAAATGTTTTAAAACATCTAAAAGTTGACTTTAAAGGAATAAACGTACTTGAAGATAACGAAATTAGAGAAGGTATTAAAGAATATAGTGATTGGCCTACTATTCCACAACTTTATTATAAAAAAAAATTTTTAGGTGGCTGTGATATTGTAAAAGAGATGTTTGAAAAAGGTGAACTACAAAAAACTCTTAATATAAAATAAAGTTTTTTTTATTTTATTTTTAAAAATTATCTAGAATAATATTCAATTACCAAGTTAGGTTCCATAATAGTTGGAAATGGGACATCAGAAAATTTTGGTATTCTTACAAATTTTGCTTTTTTACTTTTTACATCCATTTGAATATATTCAGGAACTTCCCTTTCTTTTGTAACTATAGCGCCAGCAATTGAAGTTAACTCTTTTGATTTATCTCTTATCTCAATAGTATCTTCAGGTTTCACCATAAAGCTTGGAATGTTAACTTTTTTTCCATTTACTCTAACGTGCCCATGATTAATAAGTTGTCTCGATGCAAAAACTGTTATAGCAAATTTTGCTCTATAGACAATTGTATCTAATCGACTCTCAAGAAACCCGATTAAATTTTCCGATGTATTACCCCTTTTTTGTATAGCTTTAAGATAAATATTTCTAAATTGTCTTTCATTCATATTTCCATAATAAAATTTCATTTTTTGTTTTGCTTCTAACTGAGTTCCAAAATCTGATGGCTTACCTTTTTTTGCTTTTCCATGTTGACCCGGAGGATAATTTCTTGAATTAAAAGGGCTTTTAGGCCTTCCCCATAGATTTGTTTTTAACCTTCTGTCGGCCTTATGTTTAGATGCTAATCTTTTTGTCATTTATTAATATTCCGTGATTTATAAACATTGAAAATCTTTTGTCAATTCAGCTTTTTTTGTTAAATTCGTTTAAAGTAGAGAAAATTCCTAGCAAAATACGTATTTCTTGTTCGGATAAATTCAATCTATTAAAAATATTACTAATATTCCTAATCATGCTTTTTCTTTTGTGATCTGGTTGTAAAAAACCTTTTTTGTCCAGACCTTGAATTATGAAATTTAAAAATTTATTTACTTCAGATTTTTTAGCTATTAGGCTTTTATAACCAGTCTTATATTCAGTTTTTTTCTTTGAGAAGTGTTGAAAAATCTCAAAACAAAAAATTATTGCACTATGAGATAGATTAAGTGAACTAAATTTTTTATTACTTGGAATTTTAACTAAATAATCTGCACAACTAATTTCGTCATTAGATAGGCCTGAGGCTTCTGGACCAAAAAGTACTCCTATTTTCCTTCCTCTAATAATTTTTTTCTTTAAGTTTGATATGGGAATAATTTTTTTATTTACTTTTCTTATCCTTGAAGTGCTAGCAAAAATTATATCTAGATCTCCTATTGAACTTTCTAATGAATTATAAATTTTTGCCGATTTTAAAATATCTTTAGCTCCTACTGATGTAATTAAAGCTTTTGGATTTGGCCAATTACATCTTGGATTTACTATTCTTAAATGTTTAATATTAAAATTTTTTATGGCTCGTGCCACCGAACCTATATTTTCTCCCATTTGAGGTCTTACCAAGATAAAATAAATATTATTTAAACCCATTAATTATTTGCAGGAGCTTTTTCTTTATAAAGTTTATAATCCAAACTATCTATTAATGCCTTAAATGATGCATCAATAATATTTGGAGATACACCAATCGTAAACCAACTTTTTCCTTCTCTGTCAGTACTTTCTATAGAAACTCTTGTTGTTGCATTTGTTCCTGTATTTAAAATTCTAACTTTGTAATCCACCAGCTTTAAATCTTTTAAGTATTTGGAATACTTGCCAACTTTATCTACGTTTATCCTTATAGCGTTATCCAGAGCATTTACTGGGCCATTTCCTGAACCTTCGCAAACTATTTCTTTTCCATCAACTAAGATGTGTGCTTTAGCAAAAGAATTAATTTTATCTTTTGAATCTTTTTTAACTGACACATCATACTTAGATATTGTTAAATATTTTGGTATTTCTCCCAAAAGTCTTCTGGCTAGTAATTCAAATGATGCATCAGCTCCATCATATGAGTAACCAACGAACTCCCTATCTTTAACTTCGTTTAATAAAGTTTGGACTTTAGGATCATTTTTATCAATTTTAATTCCATATTTATCAAGTCTAGACATAATGTTCGATTTACCTGCCTGATCAGAAACAATAATATTTCGTGTGTTACCAACTAAAACAGGATCAATATGTTCATAAGTTTTTGGATCTTTTGAAACTGCAGAAACATGTAGTCCACCTTTATGAGCAAAGGCCGAAGGTCCTACGTAAGCAGCTCGCCTATTTGATTTTTTATTTAATATTTCGTCTAGCAACCTAGAACATTCGGTTAAAGTTTTAACCTTAGTTTTGTCTATTTTAATTTCAAAATTATCAGAAAAAGATTTTTTTAAAACTAAAGATGGAATTAAAGATATTAAGTTTGCATTTCCACATCTTTCACCAAGTCCATTAATTGTACCTTGTACCTGACGTACTCCAGCTAAAACAGCAGTTAAAGAGTTTGCCACAGCATTTTCTGTATCATTGTGGGCATGGATGCCAAGATTTTTTCCCGGAATTTGTTTACTTATTTTTGAAACAATTTCACCAACTTCATTAGGTAAAGTCCCCCCATTTGTATCACAAAGAACAATCCATCTAGCACCTTCGTCAAAAGCTGTTCTAATGCAACTTAATGCATATTCAGGATTTTTTTTATATCCATCAAAAAAATGCTCAGCATCAAACATAAATTCCCTTTTATTTTTAATAAATAATTTTGCTGATTCTTTAATATTTTCTAGGTTTTCTTTTTTAGTAATACCTAAAGCTATATCAACATGAAAATCCCAAGATTTACCAACAAGACAAATTGCTGGAGCATTTGTATTTAGTAATGCTGAAAGCCCTGGATCATTTTCCGCACTTCTTCCAGCTTTCTTTGTCATGCCAAAAGCGGTAAGAGTAGTATTTTCTAACTTTGGCGGCTTGTTAAAGAAGGTTGTGTCTAAAGTATTTGCTCCAGGCCACCCGCCTTCTAAATAATCAACACCAAGATTTGATAACGTTTTTGCTATTTTATTCTTGTCATCAATAGAAAAATTAACTCCTTCTGTTTGCGCACCATCTCTTAATGTAGTGTCAAAAATAAATAACTTTTCTTTGCTCATTTATATTTCCATGTTGTTGTTTCTTGATTATCCTCAATAATTACACCATTATCTTCTAATTCTTTTCTTACAGTATCTGCTAATTTATAGTTTCCTTTTTTTCTAGCTTCATTTCTATCTTTAATTTTTTGATTAATAAAGTTTTCATCAACTTTCGCCTGAGATTTTTTAAAACTATCCCAAGATTCCTTATCTTCTAGTAAACCTATTTGTCTACAAGCTGACAAGAATTTAACCTTGGAAGATTTATTTCCTTTAGATGACTCATCGTAAAGTGAATGTAATTTAGCTATATATTTTGGCGTATTTAAATCTTCTTGCAAAGGTTCAATTATATCATTTGTTAATTCTTCGGAATTAATTTTTTCAAATTGACTATACCATTTATCTAAAGTGTTTTGACTTTCTTTAATTAATTTTTCATTCCAGTCTAGCGGTTGCTTGTAATGTGAACTTAACAAAGCAAGTCTTACTGCTTGCCCATTTATATTTTCACGAAGTTTACTGATAGTAACAATATTGCCTATAGACTTTGACATTTTTTCTTTATCAAAAGTAACAAAACCATTATGTAACCAATAATTTGCAAAATTTTCAGTTTTGTTTGCACAACATGACTGTGCAATTTCATTTTCGTGATGCGGAAAAACAAGGTCAAGACCTCCGCCGTGTATATCAAATTGCTTACCTAAAAATTTTTCACTCATTACAGAACATTCTAAATGCCAACCAGGTCGTCCCCTGCCCCACGGTGAATCCCAGCCTGGATCACTTTCGTCTGAAGGTTTCCAAAGAACGAAATCAAGCGGATCTTTCTTATATTTAGAAATTTCAACTCTTGAACCTGAAACAAGTTCATCAGAGTTTTTGTTTGACAATTTTCCATATTTTTTAAATGAAGAGACAGAAAAATAAACATGCTTTTCATTTTCATATGCATGATTATTTTTTAATAAATTTGTTACCATATCTATCATTTCTTTTATATGTTCTGTAGCTTTTGGTTCAAAAGTTGGTTGTAAACAATTTAAATATTTACAATCTTCGTGAAAACTCTTAGTTATAGTTTCCGTTAATTCTTTTATAGTTTTTTTATTTTTCTTAGAAGATTCAATAATTTTATCATCTATATCAGTTATATTTCTTACGTATGTAACTTTATTTTCACCGTAAAGGTTTCTTAAAAGTCTAAATAAAACATCAAAAATAACCAAAGGTCTTGCATTACCAATATGAGGAAAATCATAAACAGTTGGTCCACATACATACATTCCTACTTTATTATTATTTAATGGAATAAATTTTTCTTTTTTGTTTGATAAAGTATTGAAAAAATTTAAATTTTTAGTCATCTTTCATTTTGCATACTGGAATTGAGTTCATTTTATGCAAATTCCTTTCTCTTATTTCTAAATATTTTTTGTGATTTTTATTTGAAGGATTTTTCATTGCCTCTTCTAATTCTTGGTATGACATTCCTAATTGATTTACATCAGTTCTTCCATCGTCCCATAAACCATCTGTGGGTTGTGCTTCAATGATTTCTTTTAATATTCCTAAATTTTTACCCATTTCCCAAATTTGAGATTTAGTACAATCTGCTATTGGTGAAATATCAACACCGCCGTCTCCGTATTTTGTATAAAACCCTACACCAAAATCTTCTACTTTATTGCCTGTTCCTACTACAATCCCATTGTTCGAGGCTGCTACTTGGTATAACGTGGTCATTCTTAATCTCGCCCTAGAATTTGCTAATCCTAATTCACTATTAAATTCGCTCAATGAATTTTTAAATGTTTTAAATAAACCATCTAAGTTAACCAAGTGACTTTCTACATTTTTAAATTTATTTTTAAGCCAGTCTTGATGTTTTAAACTTAATTCCTTTTGTTCTTTTATTTGATTTATTGGCATGGAAAGGATTATGGTTTTTTTTCCAGTTAATGCACAAATTGTACTAGTAACTGAAGAATCGATACCGCCAGATATTCCTACAACCAAACTATCTGCTTCCTTTGGCATTGATTTACAATAATCCGTAATCCATTTTTTTATATAATTTATTCTTTGTGATATTTGCATAAATATTAATATCCTATTCTTAAAATAGATCTTAATAATTAAAATTCAATTATTAAGATACTGCTTGAATAATATTCTTTGAATATTGTGAGTTTTTCTTAATTTCATCTGAAATTAAGAATGCGAGCTCCAATGCTTGACTTGCATTAAGTCTAGGGTCGCAATGAGTGTGGTATCTATGTGATAAATCCTTTTCAGATATTTTTTGTGCTCCACCTGTACATTCAGTAACATTTTTACCTGTCATCTCGATGTGTAAACCTCCAGCATAACTCCCTTCAGCTTTGTGAACAGCAAAAACTCTTTTAACTTCTTTGACAACATTATTAAAAGGTCTTGTTTTAAAACCGCTTGCTGACTTTATTGTATTTCCATGCATTGGGTCACATGACCACACAACATTAAGACCTTCTTTTTTAATTGTTCTAATTAATTTAGGTAAAAATTTTTCAACATTGTCGTGACCAAATCTAGATATTAGTGTGATTCTTCCTTTTTCATTTTTAGAATTTAAAATATTGCATAATTTTACTAAATCTTCAGATTTTAAAGTTGGACCACATTTAATTCCTATTGGATTTTCAATACCTCGGCAAAATTCGACATGTCCTCCATTTGGTTGTCTGGTTCTATCACCAATCCAAACAAAATGAGCTGAAGTATCATGGTATTTTCCTGTAGTTGAATCTATTCTTGTCATTGCTTCTTCGAAAGGCAAAAGTAGAGCCTCATGAGATGTGAAACAATTTACCGTTTTTAATCTTCTATTAAAATCTGAGTTAATTCCACAAGCATCCATAAAAGCTAATGCATCTGCAATTTTGTCTTCTAGTTCTTTAAATCTTTTTCCTTCTGGACTTTTTTTCAAAAACCCTAAATTCCATAAATGGACTTTATTTAAATCTGCAAATCCTCCTTGAGATAAGGCTCTAAGTAAATTTAATGTTGAGGCTGATTGAGAATAAGCCTTAAATAATCTTTTTGGATCAGGTTTTCTAAGTTTTTCAGAAAATTCTATACCATTTATATTATCACCCAAATAACTGGGAAGCTCCTTGCCATCTTTTATTTCTGTTGGGGAACTTCTTGGTTTAGAAAATTGCCCAGCTATTCTTCCAAGCTTAACAACTGGCATAGAAGCTGAATAGGTCATCACTAGAGACATTTGTAAAATAACTTTAAACGTGTCTCGTATATTATCAGGATGAAATTCGGCAAAACTTTCAGCACAGTCTCCACCTTGTAGTAAAAAAGCTTTTCCATCAACTACATCTGCTAACTGCTTTTTTAAAGTTCTTGTTTCTCCAGCAAATACAAGAGGTGGGAACGTTCTTATTTTATCAAGAACCATATGAAGTTCCTTCTTGTTTTCATATTCTGGAATATGCTTAACAGGATAATTTTTCCAACTATTTAATGTCCACTTTTTCATGTTCAACCTAAGGTCTATATAAGGTATACAGGTAAAAAAACCAAGTTTGAATAATATAGTTAGATAGAAAAATGGCTAAATTCGCAAAAAAAATACATGAAAATAACGAAATTTTATTAATTAAAAAATTTATAAGGCTATTTAGATCTAAAATGCAAAATAATAAAAAAAGGCGATTTTCATTTGTTCTAACGGGAGGAGATAGCCCAATTAAATTATATAAATATTTAGCAAAAAATAAAAAGATTAATTGGAAAATAGTTGATTTCTTTATAGGCGATGAAAGGTATGTAAAAGAAAATTCAAAAAATTCAAATATTGGTATGTGTAAAAAATATCTCTTAAATAAAATTAAAATTTCAAAAAATCAAATATATAATATATCAACTGAAAAATTTTCTATAAAGAAATGTGCTGCTGACTATGAGAATAAAATAAAAAAATACTTTTCTGGTAAAAATATTAAGTTCGATTTAATGCTTTTAGGGATTGGAAATGATGGACATATAGCTTCATTGTTTAGAAATATTATTAATAAAAAAAATAATAAAAATGTTCAACTTGTTAAGAAAAAAGATTTCTTAAGAATCTCTATGACTTTAAAATGTTTAAATAATAGTAAAAATATTTTTTTGTGGGCACCTGGTAAAAAAAAATCTAATATTATTAAAAAAATATTAGTAGATAAGAAATTAAAATATTCAGCTTCATTCTTAAAAAAAAATAATAATTTTTTATTCCACAGTAACTGACTTAGCTAAATTTCTAGGTTTATCAATATCACAATTTTTCAATGACGCTACATGATAAGCCAAAAGCTGAAGAGGAATTGTCATTAGGAATGGAGCCAAATTATTGTTCGCTGCTGGTATTTCAAAAGTAAATCTTACATTTTCACTTATAATTTTATTATTTTCATTAGTTATTAAAATTACTTTTCCACCTCTCGCTATCACTTCTTGCATATTTGAAATTGTTTTTTCAAAATATCTATCTTTGGGAGCTAAAATTACAACAGGCAAACCTTCCTCTATTAATGCTAGCGGTCCATGTTTCATTTCTCCAGCTGGATAACCTTCTGCGTGTAGGTAAGATAATTCTTTTAATTTTAATGCACCCTCTAGTGCTATGGGAAAAGACAGACCTCTGCCCAGAAACATTGCACCTTTGGCATTTAAAAAATCTTTTGCAATTATTTGAATTTTATCTTGTTGATCCAATGTCTCTTTAATTAAATCTGGAAGTTTTTTAAGGTCAAATATATTTTTTTCGTAATCAGATTTTGATATCTCTCCTCTAACTTCAGAAAGTTTAATAGCCAAAATATACAATACTAACATTTGACCTATAAATGCTTTTGTTGAAGCAACGCCAATTTCTGGACCAGCATGAATTGGTAAAACAAAATCTGAATTTCTAGCTATTGAACTTTCTACAACATTTACAATAGAACATGTTTTTACATTATTTTTTTTACATAAATCAAGGGCAGCAAAAGTGTCTGCCGTTTCTCCTGATTGTGAAACAAAAATATACAAATATTTTTTATTAAATTTAATTTTTCTGTATCTAAACTCTGATGCTATGTCAATTTCGGTTGATATGCTTGTAAGTTCTTCTAACCAATACTTTGCTGTTAGACAAGAATGGAACGCTGTTCCACATCCAATTAAAATTATCTTTTGTATTTCTTTGGGATTTATTGGAAAATTATATATATTTATACCCTTTCGTATCTGATCAATGTATTCTTTAATACAAGTCTTAACCGTAATATTTTGTTCATTAATTTCCTTAGACATAAAATCCTTATAATCGCCTTTTTCAGCAGTATGTTTGTCATTTGATAAAGTTAAAATTTCTTTATTTATTTTTTTATTTTTCGAATTGTAAAATTCTATTCTATTGTTTGTAAGTAAGCATATGTCACCATCATCTAAATAAGTGATCTTATTAGTCATTGATTTTAATGCGTAAGAGTCTGAGCCAAGATAGTTTTCTTTAGGACCATACCCGACAGCAAGTGGGCTTCCTCTCCTTGCTCCTGCAACTATGTCCTTGTGCTTCTTAAAAAGAATGCCTAATGCAAAGCTTCCATGAAGTTTATCAAGAGTTTTATTTATAGCATCTACCAAATCTAAATTTTTCAAAAAATCTGTTAAAAGAAATGTTATAACTTCTGTATCAGTTTGCGATTTAAATTTATAACCTTTTTTTTCTAAATCTTGTTTTAACTGATTTGAATTTTCTATAATACCATTATGGACCACAGAAACTTCTTCTGAAGAATGTGGGTGCGCATTTAATGTGTTTGGAATACCATGCGTTGCCCATCTAACATGCCCAATACCCGATACACCTTTTGTTGGATTTTTAAAAAGAATTTTTTCTAAATTATCAACTCTACCTGAGCATTTTTTCTCATCTATATTTCCGTTAACTATTGTTGCTATTCCAGCTGAATCATAACCTCTGTATTCCAATTTTTTTAATGATTGTATTATGTTTGAACTTACAGATTTGTTGCTAGCTATACCAATTATTCCACACATAAATTATTTTCTGTAATTTTTTACTTCCACTTGTTTTGACCTTGTAAGAGATAAAGATTTATTTTTAACATTTTTAGTTATTGCTGAACCAGCACCTATTATGGATTTTTTACCAATTTTTACTGGGGCAACTAATGAAGTGTTTGATCCTATAAAAGCTCCATCTGAAATTTTAGTTTTATTTTTTCTTTTACCGTCATAATTACAAGTTATTGTACCCGCTCCAATATTTACGTTTTTTCCTACAACTGTATCTCCAACATAAGACAAATGATTTATTTTTGAATTTTTTCCAACCTTACTTTTTTTAACTTCAACAAAGTTTCCAACTCTAACTCCAGGTTCTAAATGAACACCAGGTCTAATTCTTGCGTAAGGTCCAATGTTAACGTTTGATTCTATTTTTGCATTTTCAATATGGGTAAATGACAAAATTTCAACATTGTTAGAGATCTTAACTTTTCCTCCGATAACAACGTATGGATGGATTGTGACATTTTTTCCAAACTTTGTATCTTTTGATAAAAAAACAGTTTCAGGAGATTTTAAGGTCACGCCTCTTTTCATTGCTAAATTTCTTAATTTTTCCTGATTATATTTTTCTAATAATGCTTCTTTCTTTTTGTTTATTGATACCATTAAGATTTCTCTTTACATTAATATAAAGTTTGTAATAACTCACAATATATTTCTTAATAATACTTATTAAAATGACTCAAAAATTAACAATTTTATTCGATTTAGATGGAACATTAGTGAATACAGCACCAGATCTTATGCGTGCTCACAATTATGTAATGAAAAAATATGGTTATGATGAAAGAGAATTAACAGATATTAAAAAACTAGCTGGTAGAGGATCAAAAGTAATGTTGACTAAATCAATGAATGAAATAGCAGAACTATCTGGGAAAGTTAAAAAAACAGATGACGTTCTTGAAGAAATGACAAAAGAATTTATAGACTTTTATAGTAAAAATATTGTCAAAGAAAGTACACTTAAAAATGGTTTACTAGATTTCTTATCATGGTGCAAAAAAAAATCTATTTTGATGGGTGTTTGTACAAATAAACAAGAACATTTATCAATTGATCTTCTAAAAAAAATTAAAATTTACAATTTTTTTGATTATGTAGCTGGCGGCAACACTTTTGACTATAATAAACCTAATCCAAAACACTTAACCGACACCATTGAAATCTTAGGTGGAGATATAAGCAAAACTTTGATGGTAGGTGATAGCGAGACAGATTCTAATGCATCAAAAGCTGCAAATATACCATTTGTATTAATTGAAGATGGGTATACTGAAAAAAAAACTAATGAGATAAATCATGATTATCTTATTAAAGATTTTGTGGGCCTAGAAAAAATTGTTGAAAAGTATTTATGATTGAATTTAAACTTTTTTTTGCTCTTATAAGTTACTATTTTGTAATGTTTGCTACACCGGGTCCAAACAACGCAATGTTAACTGCTTCTGGTATTAAATTTGGTTTTAAAAGGACACTTCCACATATGTTTGGGATTCCTTTTGGTCATGTGGTTCAGATAACTTTGGTTTGTTTTGGTTTAGGTGCTTTATTTCAAAAATATCCTAATATTCAATTTTATTTGAAATGGCTTTGTTTTTTTTATCTTTTATATCTTGGTTGGAAAATTCTTGGATCCTTATCAGATAGTGACAAAGAAAGCGGAAGACCTCTAAAATTTTATGAAGCCGCGCTTTTTCAATTTATAAACCCTAAAGCATGGGTTGTAGCTTTAACTGCATCAACTGCATTTTTTCCTAGTGGTGAAAATTTTGTTATCGCCACATTATTCGTTGCTGGAACTGCCCCATTTGTTTGTATACCTTCTATTTGTATTTGGGTTGTTTTTGGATCTTCTATAAAATTAATAATCAAAAATTCAAAAATTAAAAAAGTCATAGAATATTTATTAGCTGTATTATTGGTTGTTACTGCTGTTATAATAGTTGTTGATTAAAATTTATATGTTATGCACTTTACAAAAAAAAATTCATCTGAAAAAAGGATTGAGTTAAAAAATAAGTTAAACAAGAAAAATATTTTAAAATTTCCCGGTGCTTATAATCCTCTTACAGCAAAACTAATAACTGAAATTGGTTTTGATGGTATTTACATTTCTGGAGCGGTTATGTCGAATGATTTAGGTGTACCCGATATAGGTTTAACAACATTAAAAGAAGTAAGTTATAGAGCAAATCAAATATCAAGAGTGTCTGACTTGCCGTCTATCGTTGATGCAGATACTGGATTTCAAAACTGTAAAAAAACACTAGAAACTTTTGAAAATCTCGGACTTTCTGGCTGTCATATAGAAGATCAAATTGATGAAAAAAGATGTGGTCATTTAGATAATAAGGAAATTATTTCATCTAAAGAAATGGTTAAAAAAATTAAATCCTGCGTTACTGCCCGAAAAGATAAAAACTTTCTAATAATAGCCAGAACTGATGCGAATATAGTTGAGGGATTGGATAAAACGATTGAAAGAATTAAAGCTTACGAAGATGCTGGCGCAGATATTATTTTTCCAGAGGCCATGAAAGATGAAAAAGAGTTTGAAAAAATTAGAAAAAATTCAAAAGTAAGTTTATTAGCAAATATGACTGAATTTGGTAAATCAAAACTTCTTTCTACAAGTGAATTAGAAAATTTAGGTTACAATATTGTTATATATCCAGTTACTACACAACGACTAGCAATGAAGAATGTAGAAGATGGTTTGAAAGTCATATTTAAGGATGGACATCAAAATAATATTATAGATAAAATGCAAACTAGAAAAAGACTCTATGAACTTGTTGAATATGAAAAGTATAATACACCCGATAAAAAAATTACTGATTTTAAAACTGACGGACATGAATAAGTTATGAGTGAAGATGTAAAAAAAGGACTATTAGGTATAGTTGTTGATGAAACAACAATTTCACAGGTAATGCCTGATATTAACTCTCTTACATACAGAGGTTATGCTGTTCAAGATCTTTGCGAAAAATGCAGCTTTGAAGAAGTAGCCTACCTTATATTAAATAAGGAATTACCAAATAAATCTCAGCTTAAAAAATTTAAAAAAGAGCTTGATGTAAATAGAAGCATTACCATTAATCTTAGAGAAATAGTTAAACATATGCCAAAACGAGCTCATCCAATGGATGTTGCTAGAACAGTTGTTAGTGTTATGGGTTTAGAAGATAAAGATACAAGTAATAATTCACCTCAAGCAAATATGCGAAAAGCTATAAGAATATTTGCAAAAACACCAACTGCTATGGCTGCTTTCTTTAGAACAAGAAAGGGTAAAAAAGTGATACCACCAAAAAAGGGTTTAGGATTTTCAGAAAATTTTTTTTATATGTGTTTTGGAAAATTACCTAACAAAGAAATTATAAAAGCTTTTGACATATCTTTAATACTCTATGCAGAACATAGTTTTAATGTTTCAACTTTTACCGCAAGAACGATTACTAGTAGCTTATCTGATATCCATAGCGCTATAACTGGAGCAATAGGAAGCTTAAAAGGTCCGCTACATGGAGGCGCCAATGAAGAAGTTATGAATATGATGAATAAAATAAAAAAACCAGAAAATGCTTTTACATGGATAAATAATGCACTTGATAAAAAAGAAGTCGTTATGGGTTTTGGACATAGAGTATATAAAAAAGGTGATTCAAGAGTTCCTACAATGGAAAAGTATTTTAAAAAAATTTCTAAAATAAAAAATGATAAAAAATTTAATAAAATTTACGATATAGTTAAAAAAGTAATGATGGATAAAAAAGATATCCATCCAAATGTTGATTATCCTACTGGTCCTATGTATCATCTTATGGGATTTGATACAGACTTCTTTACACCAATATTTGTATTATCGCGAATAACAGGTTGGTCAGCGCATATTATGGAACAACATGCGGCTAATAAATTAATTAGACCATTATCTAAATACAGTGGAGAGAAGCACCGTAAAGTAATGCTTCTCAACCAAAGATAAGATTATTTTCCTGGACCTTTATAAGCAGCTGCAATTTTTTGAGCGTTTGCTGCAATTTCATTGATATTAATTGCTTCACAGACTGCAATATTACATAGAGAGCCACTTGCTTCTGTTGCCATTTTTATTCCAGCGCCTTGTGCAAAAGTTCCTTCAAATACTGCTAAAAAATCATAAGGTCCTCTTAAACCTGTATACGAAACAAGTTTAGCTCCAACAGCTTGAGCCGCAGTTTGTGCTGCTTTAGCTCTGTCCGATGAAGGATCTTTGATAAAACCTTGAAATCCTTGAGTAGTATAATTACCCAATGCATAAAATGTTGCCATAACATCTCCTTTCAATAATATTATTTTACTAAGTCTAATCTACTTAGGATAGTTAAATTAATGTAAATTTGCGTCTTTGATAGAAAATTTTTTTGTAACTCAAGTTTAGGTTGAATTTTTTGTTATCTCAGCGAATCTAGAATTCAATATTTTTAAGTTAAAATTATTCAACAAAACATACTCGTCAATAGCTTTTTTAACGCCAGGGGCATATGTTAGATCATAATCATCACATAATACAACGCCACTATTTATGATAATATTTCTCAAATTTTTTAGATCAGTTAATACAGTTTCATATTTATGACCACCATCTAAAAAAACATAATCAATTTTATCTAATGAGATTTCTTTAAGAACTTTATTGGAATTTCCCTTAATAATATTTATGTTATCTTTATATTTTGAAAGTAATTTTTCTACGGATTCTTTGCTATAAGGGTCAAGCTTAACGATATATTTATAATAAATTGTCTTTAAAGGATTAGAAAATTTAGTTTGTGGTATTACCTCTTCTTTAATTATTTCTTTGTCAGTTGAAAATATATCTATACCTGTAAAACTAAAATCTTTACCGTGGATCTGTGCTAGTAGATCACAAACATTTCTTGATGTAACTCCATGAAAAACCCCTATCTCAAGAAAATTTTTAGGTTTCCTTTTTAATATTTCATTTAAAAAAAAAACACCTACCCCTTCTTGTTTAAGGCTCGTCTTTCTCCAGTATTTTCTATATTTTATTTTACTTGTCACTGAATGCTTCAGACCATGTTCCTTTGGTTGAAGCTTTAGAATATTCCGTTGCTCTACCTTCAAAAAAATTCATATGTTCAACAGCGTTAAGCATAGTATCCAACCAAGTTAATGGATTTTTATCTACCTGATAAATTGGTTCTAAGCCAAGCTGTATTAATCTTCTATTTCCTATCCAGCGAATATATTGTTTAACTTCATCAGCAGTTAAACCATTTATCGGTCCCATCTCAAAAGCTAAATTTATGAAAGCATCTTCATGTGAAACTATAGTTCTGCATGCTTCATAAATTTCTTTCTTAAGTTGTTCTGTCCAAATATCAGGGTTTTCATCAATAAATGTCCTAAATAATTTAATCATCGAATTACAATGTAAAGTTTCATCTCTCACAGACCAAGTAACGATCTGTCCCATTCCTTTCATTTTATTTTGTCTAGGAAAGTTTAATAAAATCGCAAAACTTGCAAATAGCTGCAAGCCTTCAGTAAAGGCACTAAACACTGCAATTGTTTTTGCTATGTCATGATTTGATTCAGAATTAAACCCTTGCATATAATCATATTTATCCTTCATTTCTTTATATTTTAGAAAAGCTGAATATTCTGACTCAGGCATGCCAATGGTATCCAAAAGATGCGAGTATGCTGCTATATGAACTGTTTCCATAGCGGCAAAGGATGACATCATCATTAAAGTTTCTGTGGGCTTAAATACATTCATGTAGTGTCTTATATAACAATTGCTAACCTCAACATCTGCTTGAGTAAAAAATCTAAATATTTGAGTTAGTAAATTTTTTTCAGGCAATGTTAGGTTTTTTTGCCAGTCTCTAACATCATCGCCCAAAGGAACTTCTTCTGGTAGCCAATGAATTCTTTGTTGTGTAAGCCATGCATCGTAGCACCAAGGGTACCTAAATGGCTTGTAAACAGGGTTTCCAACCAACAACCCTGATTTTTTATTTGAATTATTTTTTTCCTTCAAATTCACTACTGACATGACAAACACTCTTCGTAATCTTTATCTTTTTGTGAACTATCTTCTGTTTCTTTTGATTTTAACCCGTTGTTAACATTTTCTGCTCTTTGTATAGATTTAGACCTACAATAATATAAGCTTTTCAAACCTTTTTTCCACGCTTGGAGATGAATTTGGTGTAATTCCTTTTTATGAACATCAGCAGGTAAAAATATATTTATTGATTGAGCTTGTGAAACATAAGGTGTTCGATCAGCACCTAATTCGATAATCCATTTTTGATCAAGTTCAAAGGCTGTTTTAAAAACTTCTTTTTGGTTATCAGATAAAAAATCTAAATGCGCAACTGATCCTTGGTTTGTTGTAATTGATGACCAAGTTTCCTCATCATCTTTACCATTGTCTTTTAATATTTTTTTTAAATATCTGTTTCTAACATTATACGAACCAGAGAGAGTTTTGTGTGTATAGCTATTAGCCGCAACAGGTTCAACGCCTGGTGATGCTCCTCCACATATTATTGAAATTGAAGCTGTCGGAGCTATAGCGGTTTTATTGGAAAATCTTTCATTAAAACCATATTCCTTAGCATCAGGACAGGGTCCTCTTTCTTCAGCCAATTTTTGTGAAGCTTTATCAACGCATACTTGAATATGTTTAAATATTTTATTATTCCATACCTTGCTCATTACAGATTCTAAAGGAATAGATTTTTTTTGTAAAAAAGAATGAAGACCCATTACACCCAATCCAACACTTCTTTCTCTCAAAGCTGAATACTTCGCGTCTTTAAAAGAATCTGGGGCCCTATTAATAAAATCTGTTAAAACATTATCTAAAAATCTCATTACATCCTCAATAAAATGTGGTTGATCTTTCCATTCATCATAGTTTTCTAAATTCAAAGACGAAAGGCAACATACAGCAGTTCTATCTTTTCCTTCTTTGTCTATCCCGGTAGGTAAAGTAATTTCACTACATAGGTTTGAAGTTTTAACATTAAGTCCAGCTAATTTATGATGTTGTGGGATAAGTCTATTAACTGTATCTATAAAAATAATGTAAGGCTCTCCAGTTTCTACTCGAGCGGTTAATAATCTTATCCATAAATTTCTTGCTGAAACAGTTGATTGAACTATAGCATCTTTTGGACTCTTCAAAGCCCATTCAGAATTAGTTTCAACAGCTCTCATAAAAGCATCTGTAACTAAAACTCCATGATGTAAATTTAAGGCTTTTCTATTAGGATCTCCACCAGTGGGTCTTCTCATTTCTATAAATTCTTCTATCTCTGGGTGATCAATTGGGAGATAACATGCGGCCGAACCTCTACGAAGAGAACCTTGGCTGATAGCCATGGTTAAAGAGTCCATTACCTTAATAAAAGGAATGATACCTGAAGTCTTACCAACTCTACCAATTTTTTCTCCTATTGATCTTAAATTTCCCCAATAACTTCCTATCCCTCCACCTTTTGCAGCCAACCAAACATTTTCACTCCATAAATCTAAAATTCCATTCAAACTATCTTCTGCCTCATTGAGAAAACATGAAATGGGTAATCCTCTTTCCGTACCACCATTGGATAAAATAGGAGTGGCTGGCATAAACCACAAATTGCTTATATAATTATAAATTCTTTGGGCATGTAAATTGTTATCTGCATATATACTTGCAACTCGAGCAAATAAATCTTGATAAGATTCATTCTGACCTAAATATCTATCGCTCAAAGTAGCCTTTCCAAAATCAGTTAATTTTTCATCTTTTGATCTGTCGATTTTAATAGTTATTCCTCTTTCGTTTTGAAATAATTCAGTTTGAGAAGTCAGTGAAAACAAATCAGGTTTTTTGTCTGATTTTGCAAAATTTGAATTAAAGTTATCTTTGGTATTAATTTTTTCGACAGCTTTCTCTATGGCTAGTGACAGGTTTTTATTCATTTTTTATCTATTTTATTAAATTTTTGCGTAAAAACAACTACATGTTGTGTACACAACATCTAAATATACTACATATTTATTCAAATCAATAGAACATTACAAGAACATTAATTTAATAGCAAGGATAAAATTTAAGTATTAACAAAAAATTTGATTAGTATCAAAAAATATCAAAATAATAGATAAGTGATAATGCCTAACATTAAAGATGCTCATATCAATCCACTCGGTTTTAGAGAGTACGATGCTCGTTGGTTATATCCAAAAGATATAAATGCAGAAGGACTTAAAACTGTGGGTTTGGGTTTGGGTACACAAATAATTTCTAAAACTAATAAATCGCCAAGAGTAATAGTGGGACACGATTATAGATCATATAGTGAAGAAGTTAAAAAAAAACTTATAGAGGGATTGATTGATACAGGATGCAATATTGAAGATATTGGTTTAGCATTATCACCAACTGCTTATTTTGCTCAATTTAATTTAAATTCTGATGCTGTAGCCATGATTACAGCAAGTCATAATGAGAATGGTTGGACTGGTATAAAAATGGGTATCGAAAAAGGTCTTACGCATTCACCTGAACAAATGAATGAGTTAAAAAAAATTGTTTTTGATAAAAAATTTATAAAAGGTAAAGGAACTTATAAAGAGATTAAAGGATTTAAAGAAATATATATAAATAGTTTTATAAAAAAAAAAATTAATAAAAAATTAAAAATAGTTGTTGCATGTGGAAATGGAACGGCTGGTATTTTTGCTCCTAGAATCTTAAAGAGTATAGGTTGTGACATTATAGAATTGGACTGTAATCTAGATTACAACTTTCCTAAATACAATCCTAATCCTGAAGATTTAAAAATGCTTAAAGCCATTAGCGATTCTGTTAAAAAAAATAATGCTGATATAGGTTTTGGTTTTGATGGAGATGGAGATAGAGTTGGAGTAATTGATAATATTGGAAACGAAATTTTTTCTGATAAAGTAGGGCTACTAATAGCAAGAAATTTAGCTCCAATGTACAAAAAAAGTAAATTTGTCGTGGATGTAAAATCAACAGGATTATTTAAAAACGATAAAATTCTTAAACAAAATGAATGTAAAACTATATACTGGAAAACAGGTCACTCCCATATTAAAAGAAAAGTCAATGAGTTGCAGGCTTTAGCTGGATTTGAAAAAAGTGGTCATTTTTTTCTAAATAAACCAATTGGCTTTGGCTATGATGATGGAATTCAATCTGCAATACAAGTATGTAAAATATTAGATATACAAAATAAAAAAATCTCTGAATTAATAAACGAATTGCCAATAACATATCAAACACCCACAATGGCACCTTTTTGTAAAGATGAAGAAAAATACGAAGTTGTTAGTGATTTGGTAAACAAAATAAAAGATTTTAAAACTAATAATATGAAAATAGATAATCAAAAAATAACTGACATATTAACTGTGAATGGCGTGCGTTTCTCTCTAGAAGATGATTCTTGGGGTTTGATAAGAGCCTCTTCAAATAAACCTTCTTTGGTCGTTGTTACCGAAAGTCCAACTTCCGATATTAGAAAAAAGAAAATATTTAACTTTATAGATGATCTGCTAAAAGAAACAGGAAAAGTTGGCGATTACGATCAAAAAATATAAATCATCAAAAGAATTATTTTGAGAGGTAATCTAATGCTGCCATTATTCCTCCTGGTTTAAAAGGAATTTTTGACTTTTTTAATCCCATTTCAATACCTGCTAGTGTACCTGCTAACATTAATTCATTAAAATCACCTAAATGACCAATTCTAAATATTTTACCTTTCAACTTGGTTAACCCAGTACCAAGAGACATGTCGTAATTATCTAATATAATTTTTCTTAAATCATCTGCATCATAACCTTCTGGTACTAATGCTGCAGTTAAAGAACTTGAATATTCCTCTTTATTTTTACAAAGTATTTCCAATCCCCATGCTCTTACCGCTCTTCTTGATGCCTCTGCTAGCTTATTGTGCCTTTTAAAAACGTTTTCTAGTCCTTCTTCTAATAGAATGTTTAAAGCCTCATCTAGGCCATATAGCAAATTTGTTGCTGGTGTATATGGAAAAAAACCATTTTTATTATTTTCTAGCATTGGTTTCCAGTCCCAATAAGATTTTGCAAGCGTTGATCTATCATATGCTTCGATTGCTTTTGAACTTAATGCATTAAATGATAGGCCTGGCGGAAGTAATAAGCCTTTTTGTGATCCTCCTACAGTGACATCAACCTTCCATTCCTCATGTCTATAATCAATTGATCCTAGCGATGAAATAGTGTCAACAAAAAATAAAGAAGGGTGGTTAGCATCATCAATTGCTTTTCTAATTTTAGAAATTTTACTAGTAACTCCTGTTGAAGTTTCGTTATGAACTACAAAAATTGCTTTAATTTTTTTTTCTTTATCATCTTTTAACTTTTGTTCTACTATTGTTGGGTCTACACCAGTTCTCCAATCACCAGAAACAAAATCTACCTGTAGTTTAAATTTTTTTGCAATCTCTAACCAAAGAAAGGAGAAATGGCCAGTTTCAAACATTAATACCTTATCACCTTCACTTAATGTATTTACTATCGCAGCCTCCCAGGCGCCAGTTCCTGAAGCAGGATAAATAACAACTGGTTCTTTGGTCTTAAAAACCATTTTAATTCTATCAAGTATACTTTTTGTTAGATTAGCAAATTTTGATCCACGATGATCAATAATAGGATAATCCATGGCACGTAACACCCTATCAGGAATATTTGTCGGGCCTGGTATCTGAAGAAAATGACGTCCTGATTTAAAAGCATTTGAGATTGTCATAAAAAAATTTGTGCTCCTTATAATAAGCTTGCACTAAAATTTTAAATATTCAAGAAATAACCTGCAAGCGACAATGAAAAGATAAACACCAAACAGTTTACCAAGAAGACTTTTATTAACTTTATGTACTGTTTTAGCACCAATCTTAGCCATAAGTACAGTGATTGGCACAAAAATTAAAAATGTTGGAATATTTACGAATCCTAAACTTAATGGAACATTAATATTAAGATAACTTCCTGAAATCGCAAAACCAATAGCGCCGGTTAAAGCAGTCAAAAAACCAATAGCAGCTGAACTTCCAATTGCCACAGGTATAGAGTAACCAAATATTTTAAATATTGGAACATTAAATACCCCTCCCCCAATCCCCATAGGCGCAGAAACAAATCCTGATAAAAAACCACAAATAACTCTATAAATTAAATTTATTTGTCGTGGACTAGGGTCAATTTTTTCTTTTTCCAATAAAAAATAAATGGCAAAAATCATAGTCATGATCGAGAAAAGTAAAAGTAGACTAGAAGTTTTTAAACTAATAGCAAATATAGTTCCAAACACAACGCCTATCACAACAAAGATTCCAAAAGTTTTTACAATACTAAAATCTACTGCTTTAAATTTCATATGTGTCATTGTTGATATAATTGATGTTGGAATTATAATTGAAAAAGATGTACCTAAAGCTAAATGCATTATAAATCTTTGCTCTATGCCAACAAAACTGTATAAATAAAAAAGAATAGGGACCATTATTAAACCTCCACCAATTCCGAATAAACCTGCCATAAAACCAACTATGACGGCAGAGGCCGCCATTACAGTTATAATAAAAATTATTTGATTTTGATCTAAATTTTCTATCATGCAATTGATTGATTAACTTTCTCATTATTTTGAATAATAGTCATTATGTGTTTTGCTTTTTGAAAGTCAGAATCTCTGGCCATCATATTATCGCTCAAATAACGTTTCCAATTTTTTGATCCAACCTGGCCATGATATAAACCAACTGTATGTCTCATAATATGATTTACTTTAGTTCCTAATTTTACTTCTTTTTCTAAATACTTTAATAATTCTTTCGCAACCTCTTCTCTTGTTGGATTATTTTTTACACTAAATATTTCTCTTTCAATATCAACTAAAAAATATGGATTTTGATAAATGGCTCTACCAATCATTACTCCATTACAAAATTTAAAATGGTTTTTTATTTCATCTATTTTAGAAATTCCACCATTTATAATAATTTCTATGTCTGGATTTGCTTTTTTAATAGAGTAAACCATGTCATAATTTAATTTTGGAATATTAAGATTTTGTTTTGGTGTTAAGCCTTTAAGTATTGCTTTGCGCGCATGTATAATAAAAGTTTTACATCCAGCTTCTTTCAATTTTAGTATAAAATTATTTAAGTAATTAAAATCTTCAGTGTCGTCAAAACCAATTCTCGTCTTTGCGGTTACAGGTATCTTACAAGCATTAATCATTTCGTTAATACACTCGGAAACTAATTCGGGTTCTTTCATTAAACATGCACCAAACTTATTTTTTTGAACTTTTTTACTTGGGCATCCTAAATTAATATTAATTTCATCATATCCCATATCTTCGGCTATTTTTGCAACCTCTGACAGTTCCTTCTTATCTGATCCACCCACTTGAAGAACTAATGGTTTTTCCTCTGGACTATATGATAAAATTTTTTTTCTATCTCCATAAATTGCAGATTTGGTTGCAATCATTTCTGTATATAATTTTACATTTTTACTGATTAGTCTTAAAAAAAAACGATCATGTCTGTCCGTGCAATCCATCATGGGTGCTACGGAGACTGATTTGCTCAAAGTCTTCATTTTGATTTTTAGAAATTAATTATATTACTCTTCTGATTTTTGCTCAGTAATTATAGATTCTTTTTCTTCTTTTTTTGTTTCGTTTTCCTTTTTATCTGTAGTTTCTTTTTCAGCTTTTTTAGTATCTAAAAACATTTTATCAGGTATTCTTCTTACTCTTTTTGAAGGAAGTATAGCAGCGCCACTTTTTGAAACCTCGCCCTTATATATTTTTTCGAAGCTATCATCAGCCTCTTCTTCTTCTTCCAAATCTTCGATCACGTCAGTTGCCTCCTGATGTTTTCTTAGTTTATTAATTGCTGAATCTTCTAAAGTTTTTAATGAAATTTTACCATCGCCTATCTCTCTTAAAGAAATAACAGTATTTTTATCATTATCTCTCGAAATTAAAGGCTTATCTCCAGCATTAAGTTGGGATGTTCTTTCTTTTGCCAATAAAACCAGATCATATTGATTGTCAATCTTAGCTAAACAATCTTCTACAGTAATTCGAGCCATAAGATCAGCAATAGATATTGAAAAGTCGAGGCAAAATCAAGTTTTATTTTGTAAAACAGGTTTATATTTTTTTTTAGAAATTAATGTAATTGCTATCGCTATTACAGTATAGAAAGCACAAATTAGTGCAATCCTTTCAATATTAAACCCTGCATCAATTAAAAAACCAAAAACTGCTGTTCCTAAAGCTGTTGAAAAAACCATTAGAGCAGCTGATAAAGCTCTAATTGATCCGAGAAACCTTACTCCGTATAGTTCTGCCCATAATGATGACATTAGTACATTGGCTAATCCATTTGTTAAGCCAACAAAAAACATAAAAATATATGCTGAAAATTGATTATTAAAAATTACTAAAACCAATAATGCTATTAATAATGGCAAATTTAAAAAAGGTATAATTTTTGCGCTTGTAAATTTATCAACTAAAAACCCAGATACAAATAATGAAATAACAGAAATAATAGAATAAATCATAAAAGAACTTGGCAACACATACATGCCCCAAAGTTTAGATTCTGTTATGAACGATTGATAAACAAAAATACCAGTAATTATTGCTGGCGGACCTAAGAAAGCTGGCAGTATGGTATAAAATTTAATATCAAATATGACTTCATTTCTAGTCCAATTTTTAATTAAAATGTTTTCTTTAAAATCATTATATTTTTCTCTTGAAAAAATATTTATATTTCTAACCATATAGTAAGAAAAGACTGGAAGTACGAAAAAAGTAACTATTGAAATTCCAATCCATATAAATCTCCAATCGAAAATAGATAAAAGAAAAACTATTATAACAGGTAATAAAAACTCAGCTGAAGATAAACCAAGCCAAATTATACTTAGAGCCTTACCTCTTCTTTCGTTAAAATATCTTGATATAGAAGTGGTTGCAGTATGTGCCATGAGACCTTGTCCTGCTAATCTTAAAAAAAAAATTCCTACTAATAAAAAAATAATACTTTTAACAAATGAAAAAAATAATGCTGCAAAAGATAAAAATATAACAACGAAAATTGAAAAGTTTACTAGTTTTATATCATCTATTTTTTTTCCGACCCAGATTAAGGCTAAGCTGCTACATAAAGTAGCAATAGCATATAGATTTCCAAAATCTCCATGTGAAATATTTAACTCTTCTCTGATGCTATAATTAAATAAGCCAATAAAGTAACTTTGGCCCACACTTGAGAATAGAGTAAATACAAAACCAAAAATTATTATTTTGAAATTAGATCTAACTATATCTATAATCATTTTATGAGTTGTAAAGTTTCCTTTGTTGGTCTTGGCGTAATGGGTTATCCCATGGCAGGATATATATCAAAAGCAGGACACAATGTAACTGTTTATAATAGAACAAAATCTAAAGCAGAAAAGTGGGTAAAAGAATTCAAAGGTAAAATAGCAGAAACTCCTGAAGAGGCTGCTAAAGATTCAGATTTTGTCTTTACATGTGTTGGAAATGATAATGATTTAAAAGAAGTTGCTGTAGGAAAAAAAGGAATATTCAATACCATTAAAAAAGGTTCAATTTATATTGATAATACGACGGCTTCAGCAACAGTGGCTCGAGAGCTTTATAAAAATGCTAAAGCACATGGTTTTGGTTTTTTAGATGCTCCAGTATCTGGAGGCCAAGCAGGAGCAGAAAAAGGTGCTCTCACTGTTATGGTGGGTGGAGATAAAGAAGATTTTGATAAAGCTAAAAATGTTATCAATTCATATAGTAAAAAAGTTCAATTATTAGGTCCGTCTGGAAGTGGTCAGTTAGCTAAAATGGTAAATCAAATATGTATAGCTGGACTAGTTCAGGGATTATCAGAGGCTATTAATTTTGGTTTAAATGCAGGATTAAAAATGGAAGATGTAATTGATGTAATTTCCAAAGGTGCTGCTCAATCATGGCAAATGGAAAATAGGTATAAAACAATGATAGATGATAAATTTGACTTTGGCTTTGCCGTTGATTGGATGAGAAAAGATTTAAAGATTGCTATGGATGAAGCAAAAAAAAATAATTCTCCATTGCCTGTTACTAAAATAGTTGATGATTACTATGCTGAAGTTCAAAAAATGGGTGGTAATAGATGGGACACATCAAGTCTAATAAGAAGATTAAGAAAAAAATAAAATTAAGTGAAAAATAAACCCCCTTATTATAATAGTCTAGATAAAATTTATTCTAAGATTTGGGAATTATTAAAATTAGGCTTAGAGCATAGAGATAAATCTTTTCACATACCAGTTTTCATTTGTGGAAATGAAAGTAAATTTGATGGACGTATAGTTGTATTAAGAGGTATTAACTCTAAAGAAAACAAAATTTGGTTCCATAGCGATAAGAGATCAAATAAAATACAAATTCTAAGATCTAATAGTAAGGGTGTTTTTTTATTTTATGACAAGGATGAGAAAATTCAGTTAAGAATTAGTGGAAAAACAAAGATAAATTTTCAAAATGAAATTACTAAAAATTCATGGAAAAAAACTGCACATATGAGTAGGCAATGTTATCTTGGAGAAATGGCTCCAGGATCTGAAGTTTTTGAACCTACATCAGGATTAAGTGATGATGTAGATAATTTGAAATATTCTGTTGAGCAAAGCGAGATTGGTTATAAGAATTTTTGTGTTATTGAAACTTTTATTCAATCTATTGAATGGCTATATTTAGCAGCTAAAGGACATAGGCGCGCTTATTTCACTATAGAAAATAATTTTGTGAAAAAAAAATGGTTAATTCCTTAATCACAAAATATAAAATCTAATTTTTTTTTATAAACGCTATATCGGAATGTTTTCCTGATCCCCTATATGTTTTGATTTTATTG
>CACFOC010000008.1 GCA_902567945.1 uncultured Pelagibacteraceae bacterium
ACAAAGCCTTAATTGCAAAAAATGGTGATTATCTATCACAACTTGCGGAAAAAAATAAAGTTAACTTAGAATTTGAAGCTGCTGTTGGAGGTGGTATTCCAATATTGAGAACTATTAAAGATGGTCTATCCACAAATAATATTCATAAAGTTGTAGGTATCCTAAATGGAACTTGTAATTTTATATTATCAGAAATGGAGACGCTAAAAGATAGTTTTTCCAATGTTTTAAAAAGAGCGCAAAAATTAGGCTATGCAGAACCAAGAAATCCTAAGTTTGACTTAAACGGCTATGATACTTTAGCTAAAGTTAGAATATTATCAGCTCTCGCGTTTAACAAAAAAATTTCAAGAAATAATTGTCTGATGGATGGAATTGAAAATATTGAATATGAAGATATAGAAATGGCGAGTAGGCTAGGTTTCCGAATTAAATTATTAGGTATTACAGAAATAATTAATTCAAAATTATTTGAGAGAGTTCACCCATGCCTAATAAAAAAAAGCAAATATATTGCAAACATAAATGGGGTCATGAATGCTGTAATTCTTGATGGTAAACCTGTTGGCCAAAGTGTTTTGCAAGGAGAAGGTGCGGGTCCCGGACCTACTTCTTCAGCTTTAATGTCAGATTTATTATCCATTTTAAGAGGTAATATAAAATATCCTTTTGGTATTCCATCTATCAAAAGAAAAAAGATTAGCTCTTATGATAATTATAAACACTCAAACTCTATGTATTTGAGATTTGAGGTTAAAGATAAGCCAGGAGTTTTATCTTCTATCACAAAGATTTTTGCTAAAAATAAAATTTCAATTAAAAATTTAATCCAAAAACCAGAAAAAAGAAGCAAAAAAGCTTCTGTTATTGTAATTACACATAGAAATTTTGAAAAAAATTATAAAAATTTAATTTTAAACCTATCAAAAAATAAATTTATTCTAAAAAAACCTACATTCATTAGAATAGAAAAAATATAAATGACAATTAGCAAAGATCTAATTTATTCATTCGCTAAATCAACCTCTAGAGCAGCCTACGGTGCTTCTCTATTCAAGGGAAAAAATAATAAAATCGCTGCTGACAAGGCAGCTGTGGATGAAATGAGGAAAGATCTAAATACTATAAATATGCGTGGTATTGTTGTTATAGGAGAAGGGGAGCTCGACGAAGCTCCTATGCTGTATATAAATGAAAAATTAGGAACAAATACAGGAGATGAATTAGATATAGCAGTAGACCCTCTTGAGGGAACTAACTTTACAGCTAAGAATTTACCAAATGCACTTTCTGTAATAGCTGTAGCTAAAAAAAATTGTCTTCTTAAAGCACCTGATATGTATATGGAAAAAATTGCCATTGGTCCTTCTTTGCCTGAAAATCTGATTAGTTTAGATAATGATATTAAAAAAAATATTAAATTACTTGCTGAAGCAAAGAATACAAGACCTGATAATTTAACAGCATGTATTTTAAAACGCCCTAGACACGATGATATAGTTAAATCGTTAAAGTCCTTAAATGTAAAAATTAATTTTATTTCTGATGGTGATGTTTCTGGAGCTATATCTGTTGCATACCCTCAAACAAAAATTGATATATATATTGGCATTGGTGGAGGCCCCGAAGGAGTATTGGCAGCTGCAGCTTTAAAATGCTTAGGATGTCAAATGCAAACAAGATTAAAGTTTTATAATGAAGACGAAAAAAAAAGGGTTAAAAAATTGGGAATTAAAGATTTAAATTATAAATATAGTATAAATGATATGGTGAAGGGGGATGTTATTTTTTGTGCTACAGGAGTAACTGATGGTGATTTAGTTAAGGGTATAAAAGATTTGGGAGATCATTTTGAATCCGAGACTTTTATACTCCATATGAGTAGCAACACTAATAAAATATTAAAAAATAAAATGAAAAAATGAGTTTTTCTTCAGTTAGTGGAAAAAAATGGATTTTTAAGCAATTTCTAAATTCTGATATCAAGAAGTATTCTGAAAATTATTCTTTAAGTGAAATTACCGCTAAGCTTTTAGCCATAAGAAAAAATACAATTGAAAATATAGATTTGTTTCTTGATCCTACAATTAAAAATCTTATGCCTAATCCACTTCATTTAAAAGATATGGAAAATGCCATTGATAGAACTTATGAATCTATTACCAAGAATCATTTAATTGGAATTTTTGGTGACTATGACGTTGATGGAGCTAGTTCTACAGCATTGCTTTCAAAATACTTTATTGCGATAAATCAAAAAAATATTACTCTTATTCCTGATAGAAAAAAAGACGGGTATGGTCCTAGTATAAAAAATTTCGATAATCTTATAAAATCTGGTGCAAAAATTATTTTCACAGTAGATTGTGGAACTCTATCTTTTGAGCCTATTGAAAATGCAAATAAACAGGGAATTGATGTAATTGTTTTAGATCATCACCAGTCCGAAATAAAATTGCCTAAAGCTCATGCAATTGTGAATCCTAATAGAATCGACGACTCATCAAATCTTAATTATCTATGTGCTTCTGGTGTTACTTTTATGTTTCTAGTTGCTCTTAATAAAAAATTAAGAGACGCTAATTGGTTTAAACTTAAGAAAATAAAAGAACCAAATATTATAGAATTTTTAGATCTTGTTTCTCTGGGTACTGTCTGTGATGTTGTTCCTTTAATTGGTTTAAATAGAGCTATAGTAAAACAAGGACTAAAAATATTAAAAAAAAGATCTAATCTCGGCATAAAAACATTGTTTGATCTCTGTAAAACTAATGCTGAACCTACTGTATATGATCTAGGGTTCGTATTAGGCCCTAGAATTAATGCGGGAGGGAGAGTAGGTAAATCTTCGCATGGTGCTGAACTTTTAATCTGTCAAGATCCGCAAAGAGCTTATCAACTTGCTTCGGAGTTGGATAAATTTAATAAAGAAAGACAAAGTATTGAAACTTTATTATCAAAACAAATAAATCAAAATTTAAAAAAATATCATAACCATCCTGTTTTAGTTGTAGCAGGATCAAACTGGCATGAAGGTGTAATAGGAATAATTGCGTCGCGGATTAAGGATAAGTATAATAAACCTACCATACTGATTTCCATATACGAGGACCATTGTAAGGGTTCAGCAAGATCAATTGTGGGTTTTGATATTGGAGCACATATTATTAATGCTGTACAATTAGGTTTGCTTGAAAAAGGTGGTGGCCATAAAATGGCAGGAGGATTTACAATAAAACAAGACAAGATTGAAGATTTTAGAGATTTTTTAATAAAAAAATTTAAAAATAATAATAAAATATCATCTGATATAAATTTATATTTAGATACTATAATATCTCCAAGCGCCCTAAATACAGAATTTTTTCGTGAAATAAATTTTTTATCTCCGTATGGTTCTGGAAACAATGAACCAAAATTTGTTATAGAAAAGATCAAAGTTATTAAATCAGAATATATAAAAAATACACACATCAAGTCACTTTTAATGGGAAAAGATGGCTCAGTATTTAAAAGCTTTGCCTGGAACGCTATAAATACTCCAATCGATCAATATTTAAAAAAAGAAAATAAAAAATTATTCAATGTGGCTGGAAAAATGAAATTAAATGAATGGAAAGGTAAAAAAAATATTGAATTTATAATTGAAGATATCTCAGAAGACTAAATAGTTAAGGTAGATTTGTAAATATTTTTTTTAACTTTTCTTCATAATTTTTCCAGGAATTAATTGAGCTTTGATATATTTTTTTTCTAGCTTGAGTATTGCTTGCAGTTTTTATAATTCTTTTATTATTATAATGCTCTAGACAGTTTTTATCCCAAGATAGACCACATTTTTTAATTAGTTCTGGTATTTTTTTTTGTGGATTCTGAACCAAATTTTCATATGTCACATCATAGATAAAATTTGGTAGCACAGATTTCCAATAATTCATTAAATCATAATAAAGAATATAAAAAGAAGATATTTCCCCTAAATCATAAGCATAATTCAAATCCTTGTTAGCAAAATAATTTTTATATATTGAAAAACAATTATCATGAGAATTTCTAATACAGTGGATAATTTTTGAATTAGGTAATATTAATTTTATTAAACCTACCCATTTAAAATTTATTGGCATTTTATCAGTAATTTTCTTGGAGCTTTTTGATAATCTTCTTAAATTTTTTATGTATTCACTTCCTATTTTAGAAAATTTCTTCGAGTCAAATGACTTTATATTTTTTAAAGATAATCCTTTACCATTATTACTTATATATTTCAGTACTATGTTATTTAAAAATAGGAGCTCATCAGCGCCAAAAACATTTTTGTGACTAGATATTATTTGTTCAACTAAAGTAGTTCCTGATCTAGGCATGCCAAGGATAAATATTGCTGTATCATCATTTAACCCCTGATGTATTTTTTCAAAAAGATCTTTATTAAATACTGATTTTATATCATCAAATTCTTTTTTTTCATTCTCAATAGAAAATCTGATATTTTTCCTCCTCAACTTATTCGCTTCTGAAAAAAAGAAAAAGGATTTATCAAAATTACCTATATCTTCTGTAGCTTTACCCAATGCAAATAGTAATTCAGTTTTATCTTCTTCTATAATATTTTTATCTTGATAAATTTGAGTCATAAGTTCATAATGTTCATCGTCTTCTGTATATTTAATTAAATTACTTAAAGATCTATGCGCGCTGTAAAAAAATTTGTTTAATTTTATAGTTTGTGTAAAACATTTTTTAGCTTCAGAAAATTTTCCTACATTTTTATAAACATTTCCTAAATTATAATGGGATACAAAAAATTTAGGATTGTTAATTATTGCCTTATTGTATGAATCTACTGCTTCTTTATCTCTGTTCATCAATAAATATAAATTACCCAAATTATTTTGTGGTTCAGGGTTTTTCGGGTCTAATCTTATTGATTCTTTATAATTATATTCTGCCTTTTTATAATCACTTATACTTTTGTATGCAGTTCCTAAATTATCATAAATAGGGGCATAATTTTTTTTAATTTTTAAACCTTCGTGATATTTTTTTATGGCTTTGTCTATTTTTCCTTGCTTTGATAAAATTAAGCCATAAAAATTATAAAAAAAAACACTTTTTGGATATTTTTTTATAAGTTTCTTGTTTAGTCTTTCAGCTTCTCCTAATTTGTCTTTTTTATACAAATTTAGTAATTGTTTAATTATTTCGTCTATATTTTTCATCTATTCAATAATACTACCTTATCTGGAAGGCAGATTTAACTTTCATAATAAAATTTGATTTTTTGATCATTGAAACACCCCAAAATATATATTAAATACAATAAGAATTTAATAGGTCCCATCGTCTAACGGTTAGGACAGATGGTTTTCAATCATCTAATCGGGGTTCGATTCCCCGTGGGACCGCCAAAATCTATGAAATTGTTAAGGATTGGAAAATTGGGCCAAGAAAAACCTGCCATTGTTGATAAAAATGGAGTTTTTAAAGATCTATCTTCAATTATTAAAGATTTAAACCCTGAAACAATCAACCTAAAATTAATAGATAAAATAAAAAATTGTAAAATAGAAAATCTTCCTGAAATTCCAAGTGAAACTAGAATCGGAGCTTGTGTGTCTAATCCACAAAAGTTTATTGGAATTGGTTTAAATTATAAGGCGCACGCCAAAGAGACTAACGCTGATGCCCCTACGGAACCTATAGTTTTTTTTAAAGCAAATAGTTCCATTAACGGTCCAAATGACAATGTTTATTTACCAAAAAATTCCTTAAAATCCGATTGGGAGGTAGAGTTGGGTGTAATAATTGGTAAAGAAGGGAAAAACATATCTAAAGGCAAATCTCTGGAGCACATTTTTGGTTATTGTATAGTTAATGATATTAGTGAACGAGAATATCAATTAGAAAGATCAAATGGGCAATGGGATAAAGGTAAGGCTTTTGACTCATTTGGTCCCTTAGGTCCTTTTATAGTAACTAAAGACGAAATAAAGAATATTCAAAACCTAAATTTAGAATTGAAATTAAATGATAAAGTTATGCAAAGTGGTAACACCAAGAATATGATTTTTACAGTTGAGCATATAGTTTCATATTTAAGTTTTTTTATGACCTTAAAACCTGGAGATATAATCACAACAGGAACACCCCCTGGATGTGGAATTGGAAGGGACCCTCAAATATTTTTAAAATCTGGAGATGAAATGTTACTAAAAATAGATAATTTAGGCATACAAAAACAAAAAGTTTTTTCAGAATAAAAAAATTTTATGACTTATTTTGTTTATGTACTAAAAAATAATACTAAGTCTAAATTTATAACATATGTGGGTCATACCAATAATCTAAAGAAAAGATTAAATTTACATAATAAAGGAAAAGGTGCTAAATTTACTAGAGGAAGATCATGGAAAGTTATATATAGTGAAAAATTCTTAACTAAAAGAGAGGCAATGTCTAGAGAATACTATATAAAGAAAAATAGGAAGATAAGAAATTTAATCAAAGAACTTTATAAATGAACAAAAAAATAGCTATTTTATTACCATACAAAGAAAAATATACTTTAAAAGATGCTGCGGCAGCATCAATATGGGTAAAAGATTACTTGCATGGAAGTAGCCTTGATAAACAAACTTTAGTTTTCGGAAATCTTTCTAAAAATGCTAAACCAATTACTAAAAATTTTATAAATTTAGATATATCGCGAGTAAAATTTAAAAAAAATTATTTTTATACAAAAAAATTTTTAGATAAATATTATCAATATAATTTTGATATTGTTGAAATACATAATAGAGCAGAATCATTAATTTATCTCCTTAAAGAAAAAATTAATTGTAAATTTATTTTTGTTTATCACAATAATCCACAAGAATTAAGATACTCAAAAACTGTGAAAGAACGAATGTATATAGTAGATAATTGTGATCAAATATATTTTGTTAGTAAATGGGTAATGAGAAAGTTCTTTGAAGGGCTTCCTTTTAATTATAAAAACAATTGTGAAGTACTATATCCATCAATTAAACCGGTAAAAAAATTTCCAAAAAAAGAAAAGATTATCATATTTACTGGAAAGCTTAATACATCTAAGGGATATGATATTTTTGGAAAAGCAATAACAAAAATATTAAATAAATTTAAAGATTGGAAAGCTTTAGCTATTGGTAACGAAAGAAGAGAAAAACATAATTTTAGGCACAAAAATCTGAAAGTAATAGATTGGTTACCTCATGAGAAAATTTTAAACTATTATAAAAAAAGCTCAATTTCAGTTGTATGTTCAAGATGGCAAGAACCTTTTGGAAGAACTGCTATGGAATCGGCCGCAAATGGATGTGCAACAATAACTACTGATAGAGGAGGATTGGGTGAGACCTTTAAAAACAATCTTATCTTAGAAAATTTAAATCATGATGCGCTTGAAAGATTAATTACCAGAATTATAAAGGATAAAAAAAATCTTAAAAAAATACAAAAAGATAATTTAAACAATCTAGTTCATAAAATTGATAATTTGATCTATAAAATTGATGATCTGAAAAAAAACTTTCTAATTAAAAAAATAAACTATATTCAAAATAAAAATCTAAAGATTCTTCATATCGGTAATTTTGATGAAAAAAATAATTTACGATTATTTAATATTTCAATTGCATCTAAACTTTCTACAGGTTTTATAAGAAGTGAACAGGATGTTGTTAACTTTGATTATAGGGATTTTAATAACAAATTATTTTTAAAAAATAAAAATATTCTGAATGATAAAGTTAATAAAATATGTGAAAATTATAAACCAAATTTAATTTTATTGGGGCATAACAATATTTTAGATAGTAATACAATTGAAAAAATTAAAGATAAATGTAATTCTAAAATCGCTTTATGGTATGAAGATCATTTAATAAAAGGTGGCCCTAACGCAGAAAATAATCTCAGTTTAATTGAAAAAAATGAAGATTTGATTGATCAATACTTTGTTACAACTCATCCTAATCCAATAAAAACTAAAATTCCAAAAAGTAAAATGAATTTTATGCCAATTCCAGCAGACAAAAATATAGAAAATTTAGAAATTTATAATTCAAACAACAGATATAAAGATTTATTTTTTGCTCTAAGCCATGGGGTAAATTTTGGTAAACTTAAAAAAACTAACATAGATGATAGAGAAATTTTCTTAAATAAATTAATAGAAAAAAATAAAAAATTCACATTTAATATTTTAGGCTTTGCAAACGAGCAACCTAAATGGAATTATCAATATTATAAAGAGATTGCCAAATGTAAAATGGCTTTAAATTTAAGTCGAGGAAAGCCTATGAAATATTACTCGAGCAATAGAATTGCTTCTCTTGTAGCTAACGGAATAATGACATTTATAGATGAAAAGGTTGGTTATTCTCATTTCTTTAACCATGATGAGATGGGCTTTTATAAGGATGTTGATGATCTTTTAAATCAAATGGATAAATTGTGTGGAAATATAAATAAGATTAACAAAATATCACTCAATGGTAAAAAAAGGTACTTTTCTATATTTAACAATTTAATAATTTCTGACTATATAATTTCAAAAACCTTCGGTGTAAAAAATAAATTTAGATACGTTTGGGATTAATATTCGTTAGATGATGCTCCAGAACGAAGATTTTATATCTTTATTATTACTAAATCCATAGTATCCACTTTTGTCTTTTATGTTAGGTGGTGCTAAGCATATTTTACCACTATTATTACAAAGATATGATGCCCAATAATGTAATGTGCTAGGTGATAATATAAAGTGTTTGCATAAACTCATCGCATAAAGATCGTATGCTGGATCCTTTGTATTATTAACATCTACAAATATAATGTTATCTTTTTTAAAAAATTCATTCAAACCATCAAAATTGTTTGACCAAAGATAATATACAGGATTCTCAACATTTTTATCAAAGAATGCTATACCTCTTTTTATAATATCAACACTTTTTTTTAAATGTTCCATATTCATTTTTAATGGATCTTTGTGTCCTTCGTTATTCAAGAATTTCTCGCGACGTAAGTGCAAAGAAACAGAATTTGTATTTTTTATTTTATCGATGAAGTGATTTTTTTGATTAATAATTTTTTCTTTAAATGAAAATTCTTTTAATATATTTTCTTTATCATTAGAAAAATACTTTTCCGATTGGAAGTAGCCTTCAAAATATAGTCTATCTTCAAAATTCTTATCAAATTGTTCCTGATTAAAATATGTTAACTTATTATTGTCTGTATGCTCAATTAAAAATAATTTTTTATTTTTTAATAAGCTAATTTTTTGTAAAAATCTTCTCTTAAACCTGCCATAAATTCCAAGAAATTTATATTTTTTCTCAACAATAGGGGCTGTTATATTAAAATTATGTAATTCACATTTATGTCTAAAGTAAAAACCACTTTCATCATCTATATACAATTTTGCGTTTTTCTTTTTAGAAAAACTATAGGCTGCAGCATAGGTAAACAATTGATTTCCCAGTCCATTACCTAATCTTACTATAACTTCTTTCATATTTTAATTTTGTTTAATGCGTTGTTTTTGAATAAATTTGCTTCTTGTATATATCTCCTTACCATTTGTGTTGTTTTATGACCTGTCATTGCCATTATACTTCTTTCTTCTGCACCTAATTCTGCTGCGGAAGTAGCAAAACCTGATCTCAAACTATGACCTGAATATTTTTTCGAATCTAAGCCTGCAAGAGCTGTGTATTTTTTTACAGTTAATGCCACACTTTTATCTGACACATCAAAAATTTTTCCCGATTTAATTTCTGATTCTTCAAGCCAATTCTTTAATGAAATTACAGGGCAGTATTCAGATTTAGAAAAGTAGGGGATGCCTTTGGTCATTCCTTCTCCAGATTGATCAGTCTTAGATCTTCTTATAAAGATTTTTACTCCTTCAGGTACAAAATCAATATCCTCAAAGAGAATTGCTACAAGCTCTGATCTTCGGAAACCTCCTGCAAAACCAACAAGGATTAATGCTCTATTTCTTGTTTTTCTTTCTTCATTTATGTCTTTATCAATGACATCAACTATTAATTTTAACTCATTGATTAATATTGGCTTTTTTGCTTTTTGATAGCTTCCTTTTACACGTTTTATTCCCATCAAGTTTTCTGTGATGACTGGATGTTTTACGTCTATGTAATGACCTGACAACTTATGAATGACGCTTATTGATGCTAATCTTCGTTTTAAAGTACTAAATTTTGAAGTTTGAGATAAGTGGGTTAGGTATAAACTTATAATTTTTGGTTCTGTTGGCATTGATTTAAAACCATGTTTAATACAGAATCGAGCAAAGTCTTTGTAATCAGCCTTATAAGCTCTTAACGTATTTGATGCCTTAGAACTCCTTAAGTTCTTTAAAGTCTCTAATTCTAGGTTCTTAACATCTGTTACTAAATCATTCATATTTTTCCGATAACCATTAATTATCGGAAATTAATAGTTGATAAGTTTGACGATGTCAAGTAATGAATTATAGTATCGCAAACATGTTCACAAATAGAAAACGCATTATATTAGACAGAGGTCCAAGTTGGCCTGATTATCAGGCTGCTGAGCCCTTTGTAATACGCTATTATCCTCTTTTTAGACAAAGACCTAAGTGGTTTCCATTCAATATCTTTATACATAAGCTTCTAAAGAGCGATTTAGGTGACTTACACGATCATTATTGGTCATATATTACCATAATTCTTAAAGGAGGGTATTGGGAGACGACTGAAAAAGGTACTTTTTGGAGAAAACCTGGATATATCGGGTTTAGAAGGTACAATAGTAAGCATAGTCTCAAGATACCTGAAGGAAAGAGTACATGGACTTTATTGTTTGTAGGCCCTAAAAGAGAAGCAAAATTACACTCCAAATACTCAAAAAACCCTTAGTTTAAGCCATTTTTAGCTTATTATGGCCCCTATTTTGCATTAGGTCTAATTTCACCCCTCAGTTGTGCCGTTTATGAGCTATTACTTAAAATTACCCCTCCTATGGCCGTTTAAACGCTATATTCCCATACTGCAACCCTTTAAAATCAAGTGTTTTTAAAAGGCCTTTTTTGCTGTTTTTTAATTAATTTTACTCAATTTTTAAGCATTATTTTGCTTTTAAAAAAATTATGCTTAATAAAACTGAGTTATTTTTCAATATTTCCCTGTCTTATTAGCTTATTTTACGTAAATTAACATTATATGATCCTATATAATATTTCACTTTAATAATAATAAAATGTCTAATAAATACAATAAGTTAATATAAAAATTTAAAGTAATATATTAACTTATAGTAACTATTTAATTACTATGTCTCTTTTTTCTCTTAACGATATATAAACACCGGAACACACGATAATACCCAACCCAAGCCAAGTCCAAAAATGAGGGAAGTCTCCGAAAAAATGGTAACCTAAAATAATATTAGTAACTATCTCAAAATAACCAAGAGGCGCTAGCTTGGAGGCGTCAGCATACTTTAAAGAAAGTATTAAAAAAAGATGACCAACGCATGCAAAAATACCCATTAAAGCGAGTAAGGACCATTGTTGAACAGAGAGATTAATCCAAACAAGTGGAACAAAAAAAGATGCCACTACAGCCCCTACTACTCCGGTTAATAATAAAGTTAATAAAGGACTATCTGAAGTATGTAGTTTACGTGTAATTATAAGATAGATTCCGTAAAAAAAACCTGTGCCAAGTGCAGCTACGGTTGCGAAGTTAAACTCAATAAAACCAGGTCGAATTACAATTAAACTTCCTATGAAACCAACAATAACTGCAGACCATCTTCTATAACCAACTTTTTCTCTTAAGACGATAGAAGATAAAGCTGTAGTTACAATAGGAGCTACAAAAGCAAGCGTTAAAGCTTTTGCCATAGAAATAATAGAAATAGAATAAAAAAACAAGATATTAGCAAAAAATAGAGTTAATCCTCTAAAGATTTGTAATTTAGGTGCGGTGCTCCAAGTCAAGTTTTTTTTATAAAAAAAGAACATAAAAGGTAAAGTGAAGAAAACTGTAAAAAAATACCTGGCCCATGTAATTTGAAAAAAAGATATTTCCGCACTTAAATATTTTGCAATAGTGTCCATAAAGGGCAATATTGCCCATGCTAATAGGTTGTAGAAAATTGCTTTCACTATTTAGTTAAAGTATTTCAAAGAGATAAATACTACAACTATTAAAGTAAAAAGTGATAAAAAGGTAGATAAAGCAACAGTGCTTGCAATACTAGAAGATATTTTTTTAGGTGAATAAATTTCACTTACTAAAAAAGTTAGTACTGCAGATGGCATAGAAGCTTGTATAAACATCACTCCAGCTTCAACGCCTGTGAGATTAAAAAATTTAACAAAAACTAAGCCGACTATAGGTCCAATTATAACTCGTACAAATGAGTAAATAAGTGTCTCCTTTACTGCAAAGACCTTAAGTTTAGATAAAGCTACACCAAGTGACATTAAAACTAAAAAAATAGTTGAATAGCCAATTAAAAAAGTTGTATTCTCTAGAAATTTTGGCGCAGGTATTTGATAATAAACAAATATTAATGAAATTAGCAGCGCATAGACTGGAATACATTTTAATAAAGGTTTTATAGAAAATTTCTTACTCGCTAATAAAATATTAATACTAAAGTGAAAAACTAATATCATAGCTGTTATTGATGTAGCTATAGCTAAACCAATTTTTCCATATGCAAATAGGCACAAAGGCATACCCATATTTCCAGTATTAGGTAAAATCAATGGAGGTAATAACCTATAAATATCCTTTTTTAATATTTTCAAGATTATAAGTCCAATAATTGAGAAAATTAAAACATACAAAGTGATGTAGTATGAAAATCTTAAAAATAACTCAATACTTATATTTGTGGTAGTCAACGAATAGAAAATGATAGATGGTAATCCAAAATTTCCTGCGAAAGTAGTGATGAATTTAGTGTCAAATTTAGGGTCTTTTTTCCCATACCAATAACCTATTCCTATAGTTAAAAATACCGGAAAAAGGACTTCAATTAGTTTAGCTAGTAGTAACATTTATGGTCTTTCTATAACTGGAAGCGGTTTATTTGGATCTTTGTAACCTATAGCTTTTTCAAACTCTGTAAGACGTCTGTATATTGATCTAAGTTCGGTAATTCTTGTCCAATTTTGTATAAATAATGAAAAACTACTTTGAACTTCCCTAAATGCACTTGAAGTTTGTATTAATATGCCCAGTGTCATAGCTCCAGTGAACAAACCTGGACCCATAATTATATATGGAACTATTATCATGGTTTGATTGTACATTATTACCCATAAATCGAAGTAACCATAGTGTAAGAATAAACGGTGATAATTAAATTTTATACCTGCAAATAGTTCAAGTATTGTAGGTGGCTTAGCATACTCTACCCTATCATCTTCACCATAAACTAATTCTTTTCTAAATGCAGCTTCAACGACCTGGTTATTGTATTCTAAGCCTGGTAATTTTATTCCAACAAACCAACTAATTAAAAGTCCACCTAAGCTTGCCGTAAGTGAAACATAAACTAAAGATCCGTTTATATCTTTTAGCCAAGGTATTATAACATTTGATGAGAGCCCCCAAAGAATTGGTATAAAAGCTATTAACAGCATAATCGCTCTTACAATCTGAAGTCCGATACTTTCTACAATTTTTGCAAAATTCATACAATCTTCTTGAATTCGTTGTGAGGCACCCTCAACCTTAGCGTCAACTTTTTTCCAATAAGGCATATAGGCAAATGTCATCGCCTCACGCCAACGAAACGCATATAATCTAGTAAAATAATTTGTAATTGTATAAATTATTACGTAAGGAATGGCTAATTTCATAAAAAGGTAAATTCCATCATAAAATTCTGAAACATCTCTCTCTGTAGCTTTTTGTAAAAGATCATAAAAACCTTTATACCATTCATTAATTTTTACATCTATCCAAGTCTGAGCTAGTAAAGATCCAATTATAAAAATAAATCCTCCCCATGCCCATAAACGCCATTTTCTACTAAGGAAGAAACTTTTTAACATTTTTAATTTAAGAAATTATCCGCGTAAGATTTTTTAATAATTTTTCTTTTTTTAGAATCTAAAACATAGTATTCAATATTATTTTTTTTAGCAAAATTGATGGCTTGATCTTTTGTAGGAAATTCTAATCTTACTTCTGACATTGTGTCTTCAGAACTTTCCCAACCCATTAATTTATTTATGCCAGTATTTAATGTTTCAAATTCTAATAGCCAATTTTTTGTGCCTCTTTTTCCAGACTGCATTGCTGTTTTAGATGGTTTATATATTTTAGCTTTTTTCATAAATCTATTAATGGTCGGGGCGGCAGGATTTGAACCTGCGACCCTCTGGTCCCAAACCAGATGCGCTACCAGACTGCGCTACGCCCCGATTATCATATTTTTTATATTAGTTGTACACGTTTAGCAAATTAAATTAATTTTTTAATATTATTTTTATACCATTTATAGGTCTCAATTATTCCACTGTTAAAATTATACTTTGGAGACCAACCGAAGTATTTTTTAGCTTTTTTATGATCCATATATTGATAGTCAATTTCGCCAATAGCCTTTTTATTTTTAAAGGCTTTTTGAATCTTAATATACTCTTTTTTTTTGTCGCTTTTGATAAAAATAATTTTTACAATATCTTTTATTTTTTTTGGTTTGTTTGAGCCAGCATTAAAAATTTGTCCTGATAATTTTTTAGGATTAAGAAATAGTTTTTTTGCAATTAATAAATATAAATCAACAACATCTTTTACATATAGAAAATCTCTTACATTTTCTCCATTTCCTCGAGGTATAAATTTTCCATGCCCTAATACAGTTTGAATACAATCTGGAATTAAAGCTGAAAAATTTACCTGGCCTGGACCATAGATGTTTGTGAATCTCGTGATTACAATTGGTAAATTATAAAGCTCAGAAGTATAAGATCTAGCAATAAGTTCGGTGCAAGCTTTTGATACATCGTAGGGAAATTTTGGTCTTAATTCATAATTTTCTTTATAAGGCATTTTGTTTTTTGGATAGCTGCCATAGGCTTTATCAGAAGAAGCAATTATTACTGATTTAACGTGTTTACCTTGTTCTCGTATAGCTTCTAGTAAATTATATGTACCTCTAATATTATTTTCCCAAGTAAGATTTGGATAATAACTAGCCACCCCTACTTCAACTTGAGCCGCCAAATGAAAACAAACTTCAATATTTTGTTCTAAGAGAATTCTCTTTAAAGTTTCTTTGTTGTCGATTGATCCGTCGACAAGAGTAATGTTTTTATTTAATTTTTCAAGAAATAATAATGTTTTCTTATTTTTATTTCTAATAAGGCCGGTCACGTTAGCACCTAACGAGATTAGCTCTTTGCAAATATTTCCACCAACAAAACCATTAATGCCAGTAATCAAAACTTTTTTTTTATTCCAAAATTTTTTCATCATTTCTGTATTTTTTTTTCAAATTTATCTACTAAATCTTTAGCATCTTCCAATTCTTTAACAGTGTTAATGGTAATATGTAAGCCTTTATGTTTATATGATTTTACTTTAGATTTTTTGACTAAACTACTTAAAAAATACTCAAACTTTTTAAATTTAAATATATTTTTATATATACTTCTATTTAATATTATATAGCCTATATTAAACCAAACATTTAATGATGGCTTTTCTTTATATTTTTTTACATTATTTTTTTTATCAATTTGCAATATTCCAAAATTAGAAATCATTTCATAGCTACACATTGTGACAGGATATTTATTTTTAATATGAAATTTATATAGATTATCTATATTAATATCTGCCAATGTATCTCCATAACATATAAGTAAATTATCTTTTGAATATTTAATAACTGACTGAACTCTTCTAATGATGTCGCTATTTACTCCTGAATTTATAATTTTAATATTACAATCTTTGTGATTCTTTGAAAAAAAATTTTTTAATAGATTATGTTTATAGCCTGAGGCAACAAATATATTTTTCAAATTATATGATTTAATATGATCTATAATATGTGAAAGTATTTCCCTTTTTTTAATTTTAATTAAAGGTTTTGGTAGATTGTTGGTTATTGGTTTTAGTCTTTCACCTCTACCACCACACAATATCATTACAGACAAATTGTTTTTTATTTTTTTTTTCATAATCAATTTTCTTTAACAATATCAACTAAACTTTTCATAAATTCTTCTTTTGTAGGATATTTGTTAAGCATAATTTTTTTTTCTATAGTTTCATAATTATTTAATATGTGTTTAATCATAATTGATAATGAATTTGAATTTCTTTCACATATAAATACACCCTCTCTATTCTTGTATGCAACATGTGATATTTCTTTAAATATAATTACTGGTCTGCGTCTCGCTAGAGCCTCATCAATAACCTGGGAATATCCCTCTGTAAATGAAGGTAAAATAAAAATATTATGAGAATCATATATTTGAATAATTGAGTCATCCTTGTTATCAAAATCAAGAATCTTGATATTGCTTTGTTTTGATAAAAGCTGAGTATTTCCATAACCAGTTCCAACTATTGTTAAATTAATATTTTTTTCTAGATTTTCAAAAATATTTACCAAAGAAAAAATTCCCTTTTCAACTTTAATTCTACCTATATATAAAAGTTCAGCTTTAGTTAAATCTGCTTTTATATAGTTATTAAACCATTTATTGTTTAACTGTGACGGTGTGACCACAATTCCATTTTTTCCTTCGAGTAAACGTGAATTACATGCAATTAAATTGGCTTTAATGGATACAATGCTAAACATTAAATGATATAAAGGAGGTCCTAATATTCCTATAATTTTTCTATACTCCTCATAACCACTGCTTCTAATATAAACAATAAATTTTTTTCTAAAAATAATTAAAAGTAAACTAGCAAAAAATGTGTAAGGGGTAATTGATATTATTAAGTATTTAGAATTTTTATTATTAAAAGTTTTGAAAATATTATATAAAAAACTAAATATATTAGATGCCGCAAAACTATTTTTGATATTAATTTTAAAAGATCTGCGAGTTTTTGATTTTCTTCCAATATTTACAATTTCATAATTTTTACCAAGTCCTTCAGGTATAGATTTAGAATCAATGTTGTCGCAGTAATAAGTATCGTTATCTTTATAAATACTTTCATTGCTGATTATTGTTAATAAATCTGGCATTTTTTATGAAATTATAATTAATTCATTTAAATATCAATTTTATTCTATTAAAGCTGAGTTTACTATGTATAAAATATAATATGGGTAAAATTATTAAAATTGGGATTTCAAAAAATAAAGGTGAAAAGTTGTTAAGCCTGAGCTCTATAATTGCTGTCAAAGGAAAAGGATTGACTGATGATAGAAAGTTTAAAGATAACAATGATAAAATGAATCAACTGACCCTTATAGAATCAGAAAATATTTCGCTCTTTAATAAAATTGCAAATACAAATATACCCCAATTAGATTTTAGAAGAAATCTCATTACTGAAAATATTAAACTTAATAATCTTGTTAATAAAGAATTCTTCATAGGAACTATTAAAGTTAAAGGTCATGATTTATGTAGACCTTGTAAATATTTAGAGAAAAAATTAAATCAAATAAATCTTGTGAAAGAACTTATTACAAAAGCAGGACTACGTTGTGAAATTTTAACTACTGGAAAAATTTCTGTTGGGGATATTATAAAACAAAATGATTAGTTATATAACAGCACCTTTTAAATGGTTTTTTAAATTAGAAGCCGCTAGTGGTTTAGTTTTGCTGCTGGCCGCCATAGTAGCTCTTGTTTTAAGCAATACAGATTTTAGCGATATTTATTTTAAAATATTAAACACCCATCTATTAATTGGCACTGAGAGTTTTGGTTTAGATCTAAGTATTTTACATTGGATTAATGATGCGTTAATGGCAGTTTTTTTCTTTATAGTTACATTAGAAATTAAAAGGGAATTTATCCATGGTGAACTATCCAAGCCTAAGCAAGCTCTACTACCAATTATAGGTGCTGTTGGAGGTATGCTGGTGCCTGCTCTTATTTATATATTGATAAATTTTGAAACTGGCTACACGCTAAGAGGTTGGGCTATACCATCAGCTACAGACATTGCTTTTTCTATAGGTGTACTTTCTCTTCTTGGGTCCAGAGTGCCGATATCATTAAAGGTCTTTTTAGTTGCGCTTGCAATTATTGATGACTTAGGTGCAATAGTAATTATCGCTTTTTTTTACTCAACCGAACTTCAATCCAATTATCTCATGCTAATGTTAATATCATTTGTTTTTTTACTTTTATTAAATAAATTTAATGTAAAAAAATTTACACCATTTTTTTTCATTGGTCTTTTGTTATGGTACTTTACTCATGGTTCAGGAATACATTCTACAATATCTGGGGTTTTATTAGCTACTACAATTCCTCATAGAAAAAATGAAAAAGATTTTTCGTTACTTCTAAAACTTGAACATATGCTTTCTCCTTATGTAGCTTTTGGAATAATGCCTTTGTTTGCTTTAGCAAATGCTGGTGTTGTCTTAAAAGGTATGACATTCAACTCTTTGCTCGCCCCAGTGCCACTAGGAATTTTATGTGGGTTATTTTTTGGAAAGCAACTTGGAGTATTTTTATTTTCATACATGTCAGTAAAATTAAAAATTGCTGAAATGCCTTCAAATTCAAATTGGATTAAATTTTATGGAGTTGGAGTACTTACTGGTATAGGATTCACAATGAGCTTATTTGTTGGAAACTTAGCATTTGTAGAACATTTAAATGAAATGGACGGCGTAAAGATTGGTGTTCTAAGTGGGTCATTTTTGTCAGCAATACTTGGATACTTTATGTTATTGATAGTGTCTAAAAAAAAATAATATTTTTTTTAAATGTTAAAACTTATTAAAGTAATTATATTCCTAGTAATGATATCTATATTTGGAAATAAAGTTAATGCAAATTATGATAAACTTGCTTATGACTTTCAATTTAATGATTTAGATGGAAGTCCATTAAGTTTGTCTGAGTATAAAGGAAAGATCATAATAGCTGTTAACGTTGCTAGCCAGTGTGGTTTCACAAAACAATATGAAGATATGCAAAAAGTGTGGGAAAAATATCAATCCAAGGGAATTATAATGCTAGGTATTCCTTCAAATGATTTTGGAAAACAAGAACCTGGAACTAGTAAAGAAATTAAAAATTTTTGTGAGGCAAAGTTTGGTATTACTTTTCCAATGACTGAAAAAGTATTGGTAAAAGGTCCTGAGGCTCACCCTTTTTATATTTGGGCTAAGAAAAATCATGGTGAATCAGCTGTTCCTAAGTGGAATTTCCATAAAATAATAATTGGCAAAGATGGAAAGGTAGTAGATACATTTGCTTCAATAACTAATCCGTCTTCTAGAAGATTTATTAAAGCTTTAGAAAGCTTAATAGAAAAATAAATTTATAAATTAAATTTTAACCCGTCAAACGCAACAACCATATTTTTAGGTAATCTTTTTGATAAAGAGTTGTAATCCATTTCATAATGCATATTTGTTAAAATCATTTTTTTTGGTTTTAATATCTGATTAATCATCAAACATTGATTTAAACCAAAATGTGCACGGCCACCCTTGATGTTTAAACAATCAATTATCATTAAGTTAAGATTATTAAGCTCTTTTTTATTAATTATAGAAAGATCATTACAATCACTTAAATAAGCTGTTTTATTAAAAATATAAATCGTAACACTGACATTTCCATGTTTAGCCTCAATCGTTTTGAATTTAATTGTGTTTATACCTTTTCCTAAATTAAAACTCTTTCTTATAAAATTGGCCCTTACTATAGGTGGATAAATATCAATTTTTCTAAAACAATAATCAAATCTTCTTTTTAATAAAGATATAGTCTTTTTACTTCCATAAACATTTATAGGTTTGCTTTTACTCCAAAAATTAATTTTATTTTTTTTATTTTTTTCAAAAGCAAAAGGCCTAAGTTCAAAAATCCCATTTGTTTGATCTGAATGTTCATGTGTATACAAAACACTAGTAATATTTTTTATTTTATTTTTTATTAATTGAATTCTTATATCTGGTGACGTATCAATTAATACAGAATTTGATCCTTTTATAATTAAAGCAGAACATCTAGTTCTGAAATTTTTAGAGTTATCTTTTTTGCTTTTCCCCCAGTAACCATCAATTCTTGGGGTTCCGAATGAATTTCCACATCCCAATATTATAAATTTAGTTTTCATTATATTAAATATTGAAAAGTTTATAGAAGTTTTGTGTCGTGTTTTTTATTATTGAATCTAAAGGAACGTTTTTTATATTTGATAATTTGTCGACGGTATGAACTATAAATGATGGCTCGTTAGGCTTTCCTCTGTATGGGTGAGGAGAAAGATAAGGAGAATCGGTTTCAACTAATAAATTTTCGATAGGTATAATTGAAACTGCATCTAACAACTTTTGTGAATTCTTAAATGTAATTATGCCGCTAAGAGAAATATAGCATCCTATATCAATTAGTTTTTTAGCAAAATCTTTACTTCCAGTAAAACAATGTATTAGTACTTTTAATTTATTATTTTTTTTTTCACTTTTTAAAATCTCATAAGTATCAGCTTCAGCATTTCTGCTATGCACAATTATAGGAATATTTAAATCAGAGGCAGATTCAATATGATTAATAAAACTCTTTATTTGAGTTTTTTTATCACTATGATTATAAAAAAAATCAAGACCTGTTTCACCTACACCAACAATTTTTTTTGTGTTTGAAACAGACTTGGAAATAAATTTAGAGTCTATATCTGTGTGATTTTTTGCTTCATGAGGATGAATGCCAAATGTGCCATAGACATTATCATATTTTTCAATGATTATTTTAATTTTATTAAAACTTTCAATATTTGTACAAATAGTTAAAAGGACATTAACATTATTTAATTTAGCGCGTTTTATGACATCATCTAGATTATTAAAAAGATTTGGATAATCTAAATGACAGTGTGAATCAATAATCATTAAGTTATTTTCTTAAAAAGTATATCAGCAGATCCAATAGTAATTTCATTATTTAAAATCTTTCCACTTTCTATAGATTGTAGATTAATTATCTCGGATTTTAGATTTAAAATCTTAAAAACTTTCCCTGTAGCTAATGGGATAATTGGATTTAACAAAACTGAAATTTTTGCGATTTGTTCAATTGCGATGTGCAAAACATTATTCATTCTTTTAATATTTGTTTTTTTAAGTTTCCATGGTTCTTCGTCATTAATATATTTATTTGTAATAAAACTTATGTTAATAACTGATTTAATATAATTATTTAAATCATGATTATCCATCATTATACGTAAATTTTTTACTAAATGATTTGTCTCATTAATTAATTTATTGTCGGCATCCTTTAAATTCTTTGAGCTTTTAACCTTATTGTTACAATTATTCTTTACAAAAGAAAAAACTCGCTGGCATAGATTTCCAAAATTATTTGCTAAATCACTGTTTATACAGCTTTCAAGATTTTTAAGTGAAATATTTCCATCACTACCATGTGATACTTCTTTCATTAAATAATAACGAAGTTCATCAATTCCATATTTATCAATTATTTCTAAAGGTTTTAAAATATTTCCTTTAGATTTAGACATTTTCTCGTCGCCAGACAAAATCCATCCATGACTAAAAATTTTACTTGGTGGCTCTATATTAGCAGCTAATAAAAAAGCTGGCCAATATATAGCATGAAACCTCAAAATGTCTTTGCCTATAACATGTAAAGATGCAGGCCAAAAATCTTTATAAAGTTTGTCACCTATATTTGGATAATTTAGAGCACTTATATAATTCGTTAAGGCATCTAACCAAACATATATAACGTGTTTTTCATTTTCAGGAACTTTAATACCCCATGTAAATGACGTCCTGCTCACAGAGAGATCTCTAAGACCACTTTTTACAAAATTGATTACTTCGTTCTTCCTTGAAATAGGAGATATAAATTTATCGTTTTTATTATAAAATTCTAATAATTTATCTTGCCAAGAAGATAGTTTAAAAAAAAAAGATTCTTCTTCAACCCATTCAACTTGTGATCCAGAAAAAGTTGAAAAGTATTTATTATTCTTTTTTACAATTTCATCTTCATTATAATAAGCTTCATCAGATATAGAATACCAACCTTTATACTTTGATAAATATATATCTCCAGATTTTATTAATTTATTCCACAGATCTTTTACAGCTTTATGATGTCTTTGCTCTGTTGTTCTAATAAAATCATTATTTGATAAATTTAGCTTTATTGCTAGTTCATTAAATATTTTGGAAATTTTGTTACAATAATCTAAAGGTTTCATATTATTCTCTTTAGCCGATTTTTCAATTTTAAGACCATGTTCATCGGTACCTGTTAAAAAATAAACGTTATGTTTATCTATACGTTTAAATCTAGCAAATACATCTGCTAAAATACTTGAATAAGCGTGACCCATATGGGGTTCACCAGAAGGGTAATAAATAGGAGTTGTGATATAAAAATTATTTTGCATCTTCTTTTAATACATTTTCAACAGAGATGAGTACGCTTTTTTCATCTAAATTATATTTAAACATATTGTTTAATAAGATTAAAATTTTAGAATAATTATAAAAAAATGAATTGATATTATTATTTTTAGATAATAATAAATTATTATAAAAAACTTGAATAAAAAATATTAAATTAGTTAAATTTTCTTTTGTTTTATTTTTTTTGAGTTCGTCTAAAAAATAAAGTGTTATATTTAATTTGTCATCTAAAAAATTAGGAATTTCAGTATCTTTTGACAATAATAAATATTTAACTAAATTTCCTGGTGTATCAAAAGAGAAATATTCATTTAAGTTACTTAGTGAATTCAGATTATAAAAATTAACTAAACTATTAAAAATTTTAATTTTCTCATCTTTATTAAACAATATTTTAAACTCAACACATCTAGATTTGATAGTTTCTAGTATTTTAAAAGAACTGTCATGGATAATGAAAAAAAAGGTATTTATTGTAGGTTCCTCTAGAGCTTTCAGTAATGCATTTGATGAATTAAGATTTAAATATTCAGCATTATCAATCATGACAATTTTAATGTCATCTCTATAAGTAGTTTTACTAAGAAATGAGATTAAGTCTCTCACTTTCTCAATTTTAATTTCTTTTTCAAAGTCGTCATTTTTTACATGAAAAAAATTTGGATGAATATTTTGATTTACCAATTTATAGCTAGTATTATCCTTATTGATCGTAAAATCTGTGCCTGTATATTTTTTTTCCTCTTTTAGTGATAAAAAATAATTTACAATATGGTAAATAAATGTTGATTTGCCAGATCCTTTTGGTCCAGTTACTAGAATAGTATTTGGAATTTTATTTTTCTTAATAAGATCAACAAATGAATTAAAATAATTTTCATAACCATAAAGTTTCAATTGATTTTTTGGCTTCTGAATTTCTAGTTTTTCTTCTATCTTTTTCATTTTTTAATTTCGCATTTTTAATTTTTTAAGAACGTGGTTTAATATAACTTTTTCAGCTTCTGTATTGTCTTTGCTATTATCTATTATAAAATATCTTCTTGTATTTTTTTTGGCTATTTTAATAAAAGCTTTTTGAACATTAATATAAAATTTTTTAGAAAATTTATCATATCTATTTTTATTCTTTCTTTTTTTTAATCTTTTTAAAGCTTTGGATATATTTATCTTTAGAATAAAAGTGAGATCAGGTTTAATATCTTGTAAAATATATCTATGTATAAAGTTAACAAAATTTATATCAACTTTTTTGCCAAATGTTTGATATGCAACTGTAGAGTCCACAAATCGATCACATATTACAATTTTATTTCTTACTAATGAAGGTTTTATAACATGACTTATGTGTTCGTTTCTTGCCGCTAAGTAAAGTAAAGTGTCTGTATACTTGTCGAATTTTTCTTTAAGATTTTTGTGAAAATAATCTTCGAGTATAACTTTTCTTATTCTTTCTGCTCCAGGAGTTCCGCCAGGTTCACGAGTTAGTATAGTTGGAATTTTCTTTCTTTTAATATTTTCGTACAACTTACGACATTGAAATGATTTGCCTGATCCTTCTATTCCTTCAAACGTCACAAAAAGTGATCTTCTTTTATACATCACCCCATACCAGGAAGTTTAAAGAATTAAATAATCTTGAGAAGATGTTAGTTCTTTTTATATTTTCACTTGATAAAATATTTGTTTGTTTAAATAATTTATCGGAAACATATATATTTAATGTGCCAAGTATTTCCCCTTTTGTTATTGGGGCTTCGATAGGTCCATCATATTCAGCAATAACTTTGACTATCTTTTTTTTCCTTTTAGGAATTGTTAAAAATATATCTTCATTTACAGTAGTATCAACTTTATTTTTTTTACCAAGCCATACATCAAGTTCTAGAAAAGTTTCATCCTTTTTTGCAATTTTAATTGTATCAAAACTTCTCATACCCCAATTTAGTAACCTTGCAGATTCTCTTGATCTAGAATTTTTTGTTTTAAATCCATTCCCTACTGCTATAATTCTTCTTTTCTCTCCTTTCATAGAAGAAGCCAAAGAATATTTTTCTACAGTTAAAAATCCAGTTTTTATTCCATCTACCCCAATATTTTTGTAAAGTAGTGGATTTCTGTTTCCCTGAGTAATTGGATCTCCACCTGTTCTGTCCCAGGTAAATTCTTTTTCTTTATAATAATCGTAAAACTCTGGATAGTTTTTTATCAAGTAACTAGACATTATAGCAATATCCCTAACCGTTGAAAAATTATCAGCGTCACCAATTCCCGAAGAATTACTAAAATTTGTATTCTCCATACCTAATTCGACAGCTTTTTCATTCATCAAAATAACAAAGTCTTTTTCGGTTCCAGATAATCCCTCAGCTAAGGCAACACAAGCATCGTTACCAGAGACTATAATTATACCCTTAAGTAGATCTTCTACTGATATTTGATCATTCAGCATTATAAACATAGATGAATAACCGCTTTGAGACATTCTCCACGCATTTTCCGAAATTGTTATCATTTCATCTAATGATGTTTCTCCTTTTTTAATTAATTCAAACGCAACTATAGTAGTCATTATTTTTGTCATAGATGCTGGATAAATTTTATCATCAGCATTTTTTTCATAGAGAATTTTTCCTGATAAGTGATCAACTAATATAACATTTCTAGCATCAATATCTATTTTAGAATATACGTTTTGGTTCAAAAATAAGAAAAATAATAAGAAGTTTAATATTTTAAAATATTTCATTTGTTTTTATTTATATTTAAATTTTCAAAACCTAATTTATTTAAACTAATATATGTAGATTTTAAAGCATTAAAATTTTTAAATGGACCTGCTGACAGCCTGTATTTATTATCTTTAATTTTTTTTACTGCAAGACCACTAATGTTAGCTTCATTTGATAATTTATCTTTTAATTTATTTGCTGATTCGAGATAGTAAAAATCTGAAATTATAACAGTAAAAGAAAGTTCATTTTTTGATTTTAGCTTTTTCTGTTCCAAGTTTGTTGTTAAATCATTCATTTCAATACTTTCAACAGGTGCTTTTTCTGCTACTTTTTTTTCTTCTTCAAAAGTATTACCTTCTTTAGCTATAAAAGTTTTATTTTTTTTTATTTCACGTAATTCAACAAAAGGGTTATTTGTATTAAGTTTTAAAATTTCTGCAGCTTTTTTGCTTATAATTACATTGTATATTGATGGATATTGAGCCCTCTTAGTAACTCTTGTCTCGATTGTGATTGAAGTTTCAGGATTTGTAATTGAAATTAAAGTATTCTTTTTAAGTTGGGAATGCATTACAGAAATGTCATCATTTTTTATCTTACTATTAACAATTTTTTGAATATATAAATCTTCCTCGAAAATTAACGCAAATCCTGATGACGTATGATAAACCTTTTCAGGTTTATTAACTGATCTATTATTATAATCAGCACATGAATAAATTAATATAAAGATAAAAAAAATACTGAATATCTTAATGTATCTAAATTTCATATCATTTTTGCTAATGTACATACACTAATTCCAAATCTTAAAGACCTGTTCCATTTTAAAATTTTTTCATAATTGTCAAATACTAAATACATTGGAGAGTTTGGTTTATTGTCAGGAAATATTAATGCAGCTTTATAATTATTTTTTAATTTAGAACCATCAAGATTAACTACTCCTTTTTTGCTCCAAGAAGATATTTTTAACTTATGGGAAATCTTCCTAGCTGATGTATTAATATATTTTTTTTTAATTTTTTTTGTTAACTTAACTTTTTTAAAACAAGGTGTATTTTTTTTCCATCCGATTTTATTTATATAATTAGCAGCAGAAGCAAGAGAATCTTTTAAGGAATGCTTCAGTTCAATTTTGCCATTTTCGTCATAATCGATAGCATAATTATTTATAGTTGACGGCATGAATTGGAAATTCCCATAAGCTCCTGCCCACGATCCATAGAGGGTGCTGGGATCTACTATTTTTTTATCAATTAAATTTAGCAATGTTAAAAGTTGAGAAGAAAAAAATTTGCTTCTACGTTTATCATAACTTAAGGTTGCGAGAGATGAAATAATATCCATTTTACCAACATGTTTCCCAAAATTAGTTTCGATACCCCATAATGCCAATAAAATTTCTTTCTCAACATTAAATTTTTTTTCTATTTCTATAAATACTTTTTCATTTTTTTTTAATAAATTCGTGGCTTTGTCAGCTCTGCTTTTTGTAGCTCTCTTACTTACATAAGTAATCGTGTCCTCATAAAACTCGGGTTGCTTTCTATCATACGAAATAACTTTTTCTAAAAATTTCGCATTTTTAAAAGTGATGTCGATTGTCTTTTGTGATATGCCTTTTTTAATTGCTTGTATTTTAAAATCTTCTAACCAAATTTTAAAACCAGATGATGATAATTCAGCCCATGATAGATTTAAAAAAAAAAAGACCAGTCCAATTGATAATATTAATATTTTTAATATATGAAGCATTTTCTAATAATTATTAATTATTTTTTCTTTGCTATGAGTAAAAACATTAATTAACTCTTTTATACCTTTATCAATAGAAGTGTTTGCCTTAAAGCCTTTTTTTTCAATTTTCTTATTACTTACGTAATAATCTCTTTGATCTGGGTCTTTTTTATTTTTTATAATTGTGATTTTTAAACTTTTGATTTGCCTTTTTATTCTTAAAGCAAGCATAAGTTTCGTGAGATTAGCAGATGACAAACCTAGGTTATAAATATTAGATTTTAAACGTTTAAAATTTTTTATTGAGTATATAATTCCATCAACAACATCATTTACGTGTATATAATTTCTCCTAAAGTGAGGTTCAAATAAAGTTAATTTTTTTTGATTTACAGATTTAAATACAAAATTATTAACTAAGAGATCTGTTCTCATTCGATATGAATATCCAAAAACAGTAGCAAGCCTAAAACCTATTGCATTCTTACACTTCATAACATAATTTTCCGCATTAACTTTAGTCCTCCCGTATAGAGAAATGGGATTTAAAGGTGAATTTTCATCACAATATTTATTTTTTTCTCCAACACCATAACCAGAATTTGTAGTCAAATAAATGATTTTATTTTTTTTTGTAACATTGTTTATTAAAGTTTTGATTGAATTGAGATTTACGTTTATAGCCTCCTTCTTATTTTTTTCACAAAGTGGAGCACCAACTAAAGCAGCGAGAGGCACAATAAATTCATTATTTTTTATAAGTTTTTTCATTAATTTTTGGTTTCTTACGTCACCTTTAATGAAAATTAAATTATCATTATTAAACAAATGATTTAGTGATTTACTTGAAAATTTTAGTGTATCTATAACTGTTACCTTGTATTTTAATTCTAAAAGTTTAGTAACTAATTTCGATCCTATATAACCTGCTCCTCCAGTAACTAATACTTTTTTCATATTCTGACGCTATTTAAAACATTACAAATTTTAATTATTTTATTTTTTTCTAGAGATGGATAGTTACCAATATAATAACCAAAAAAATGTATGTGTTCAACCTCTTTAAAGTTTTTTAAGTTTACACTCTTAACATAGTTTTTCAAATAAGGCTGTCTTAATTGATTGCCGCCACCAGCATTTCCCCTTCTAAATTCAATTTTATTTTTTAATAGAGTTTTTTCAAATCTTTCTCTGAATTTAAAATTTTTATTTTTTAATATAACTGGAAATGCATAATTGCAACTTCCTTTAATCTTAAAATCAGTTCTATATTTTTTTTTATCAATATATTTAAGAAAAATTCTAAAATTTCTTGATCTTTTGCTATTGTTTTTATTTAAAGATTTTAACTGACTAAGTCCTATTACTGCTCCTATTTCTGTATTTCTAAAATTATACCCAGAATATAAAAATATAAATTTTGGTGACAATTTGGGATATTTTTTAATTATTTTTCTTTCAGTAGAAATATTTCCTGTTTCCCTAGCCATTCCGTGCGAACGCAAAACCTTTATTAACTCATAAATTTTTTTATCATTTGTACAAACCATACCACCCTCGATAGTAGACATATGATGAGCATAATAAAAAGAGAAGTTTGAAATTTTTCCAAAAGTACCCAACTTCTTATTTTTAAATGTAGCGCCATGTGATTCACAAACATCTTCTATCAGAATAATTTTCCTCTTTTTCAAAAAAGATATTAATTTAGAAGACAGTCCATTAAAACCTTGAGCATGTGTCAAAAAAACCGCCTTCGTATTTTTATTAACTTTTTTAATTATCTCTACTTCAGACATAGATAAACTTTTAGGATCTATATCTACAAAAACAGGTTTAAAATTATTTTGTATAACTGAATTAATATCTGATACCCATGTAAGTGTAGGTAGTATTATTTCTCCTTTTCCGTAAAGTATTTTTAGAGCAGTAATTGTCAATAAATTCGCAGATGACCCTGAATTAACAAATACACTATATTTTATGTTAAGCCATTTTGACCAAGCTTTTTCAAATCTCCTAACATTTTTTGATTGAGTTAAGACTATATTTTTTTTTTTAAGTAAGCTAATTACAGAGTTTATATCCTTCTTCGTAAAATTATTGCTCATTAGTGGATGAAAAAAACTCATAAAATTATTTCAAGTAGCATCCTTAAATATTATTCTGCTTCCTTCAAATGAAAATTTGAAAGGAACGGTAATAAATTTTTTAAAGTATTTAATAAAACTTTTTTGTTTATGATAAGGCACATAAAATAAAAAAAAACCACCTCCCCCAGCACCTAATAATTTGCCTCCCATGGCTCCTTTTTTAATAGCAGTTTTGTATATGTCATCAATTTTTGAAGTTGTTATTGATTTATCTAATTCTCTTTTTTCTAGCCAAGATTCATGTAATAAATAGGCAAATTTATCTAATTCGTTATTTAATAAAGCATTCTCACCTTCTTTAGCTAAATTTAAAATATTTATCATGTTAGTTTTTTTTGACGATTGTAATTTGCTTATATAACTACTAGCTATGTCGTGAGCAGTTCTCTTCAATCCTGTGTAAAGTAATATTAAATTATTATCTAATCTATTAATGGTTTTCTTTTTAAGTAAAAATGGTTTTACCCTAAAACTGCCTCCTTTGTTGAAAGTAATTTTATTAAAGCCTCCGTATGCAGCCGCTATTTGATCTTGAGAACCAACAGCTTCACGAAGTATCTTTTGTTCAAAAAAAATACTTTTTTTAGCAAGGTTCTTTTTACTAATTTTCTTCCCGCAGTATGAGTTTAATAAATTCATCATTCCTACAACAAAGACTGAGCTAGATCCCATCCCACTCATAGCTGGTAAATCTCCCTCGTAATGTAATTCTATACCTCCTTTTATATTAAAATGTTTTAACAACTCTCTAGCAGGTTTAAGTTTAATGTTATTAAAACTTTTAACCAATTCTATATTCGACCACACAATTCGATGCTTGTGCTTAAAAAAAGGTGGCAAGTTTTTGCATGAAAAATATATATATTTATCAATGGTCGATGATATAATTGTGCCACCATTTTTTAAATACCAGGATGGATAATCAGTGCCCCCACCGAAAAAAGAAATTCTATAAGGAGTTTTTGATATAATCATTTATTAAATATTTAAATTATTTTTATTGTACTATTTTTCATTATAATAATCACCAAACTCAACCAATAATGTACTCCTGCCATCTTGTCGATTAAGAGCTTTTTTATAAGAAGGAAATATTTTACTGGGATCTTTTAATTTTATAACTTCTATATTGGTACACATCTTTCTAACTTGATCAGTAAAATCACTAATATGTTGATGTTGTGGATGCAAAGGCCTCTGAGATCCTACACTAGTTCTTATTATAGTCTTTATTTTATATCCGTTATTAGACATAATTTTAATTTTGTCTAAGTGGTTGATAAGCTGATTCATAGCAAGAATTAAAAAATTCCATCTTGGAAAGATACTAACAGGTATAGCACCATTTAAAGCTAAACCTGTAGTAATACCCATTTGCATCTCCTCTGCTACTGGTAGTTCTAAAAGTTTTTTTGATTTAATTTCTTTTAAAGTATTGCTCATAGAAGTACCAGGTACTTCCACTGCCTGCCCAATAAAAATAGTTTTTTTATTTTTAGCCAAATAATTCATAGATTTTTTTAATTCACTAAAATATTTCATAGTTAAAATTGTACTCTTTTTCCCGCTCCAGCATGAGGGTATTTAAGTTTGTAATGATAATACGTTACGTATTTGTCTTTTTTTCCTTCATAACTTAATCTATTTTGATTCCAAGATTTTCTTGTATTTGTGCATACTGACATTTCATTATCTTCAATAATAAAATGGATAGGTAATTTAAAATTTCTACTGTATTTAATACATTCGTGAGCAATCCCGGTTTCAGATGTCATATCTCCCATAAAACAAAAAACTCGATTTTTACCCTTGTTTCTTTTAATTGAAAGAGCAGTGCCAACAGCAATTGGCAAAGAACCCCCAACCATAGCTGAAGAGTATATTTTGTGTTTAGGAAAACATAGCGAAATAGATCTACAAGCTAATATTTCTTTTTTAATTTTATTTTCAGGAACTCCCTTTAATAGGCATTGATAATGAGATCTCCAACTGCAAAAAACCCAGTCATTTTTTTTTATTTTTTTAAATATCTCTATTAATTTGTTTTCATTTCCATGATAGAGATGAACTGGTGCCTTAATCTTGCCGGCATTAAAAAGTTTAGCTATATCTTCCTCAAATTTTATTAATTTCTGTTTATTCATGTTTAAAATCTAATTATTGAGATGTATTTACCTCACAAAATTTATTTATCATAGTAAATTGTAAAATTAAATTGTGTGAAATATAGGAAATTCTTTAAAAGTTGTTTTTATACTTAAAAAAACATATAAAAACCTATAACTTGATATTTGGAGAGGTGGCTGAGCGGTTGAAAGCACTGGTCTTGAAAACCAGCAAAGGGGCAACTCTTTCGTGGGTTCGAATCCCACCCTCTCCGCCATAGCTATATATTAAAGCCTTTGAGCATAGCAGATACTTTGGTTTTCTTAATAGAGTTATTTTCTTTTTTCTCAAAATACCACTTATATAAAATCTCATCTTCTAACAGTAATAAATTTTGTAAATCCAAAAGATCAGATTCATTAAATAAGTCGATATACTTTTTAACAAAATTACCCAATAGCATATCCATTTCTTTAAAACCTCTATGAGAAGATCTGTAGATAATTTGTTTCTTTAAAATTTCTTTATTAGTCATATTTATAGTTATTTATTATATATTATAAATTAATGAATCAATTAGAAATACAAAAATTTCTAACTCAAAAAGTATCCATTCTTAATGGTGTTGGAGCAAAAATTAAACAATTATTAAAAAGAAAGAGGATTGAAAAAATATCCGATTTAATATGGAATTTACCGGAAAGTTTTACAGATAGATCAAATATAAAAAAACTTAATGATCTTGAAATAGGAAAAATCACAACAATAAATGTAAAAGTAGTGAAATATAATTTCCCTAGGATAAGAAATTTACCTAATAAAGTTATATGCGATGATGAAACAGGAAAAATTGAAATTACTTTTTTTAATAGTAGAGAGGGATATATAAGAAAAGCTCTCCCTCTAAATGCTAGGGTAATTGTTAGTGGTAAAATTAATTACTACAAAAATAAATATCAAATCACAAACCCATCTTATATTGTTCCTGTATCACAAGAAAGTTATGTAAATAGAATAATCCCGAAATATTCTTTAACTGAAGGACTAACTGAAAAAATTTATAGAAAGTTAATTGATCAAGTATTATTAAAGATTTCTAATTTAAATGAATGGCATGATGATACTACTTTAAGGAAAATTGGTAATACGAGTTGGTCTAATGCTGTACGTAATATCCATAATGATCAAAATAAAAACATTAATTCAAAATCTTATAGAAGATTAGCTTACGATGAAATATTATCTAACCTGCTAGTATTATCACAAATACGTAAAAGAATAAAAAAGTTTAAAAAAATAAAAAAAAATTTTAATAATATTGTTTCACAAAATATTATTAATAATTTTGGCTTTCAATTAACTAAGAATCAACATCATATAATAGATGAAATTAATAAAGATATTAAGTCTGACTTTAAAATGTTTCGACTACTCCAAGGAGACGTCGGAAGTGGAAAAACAATTATATCTCTTATAGCTGCAGCTAATGTAATTGAATCTGGTTGGCAAGTTGTCTTAATGGCACCTACGGAAATTCTTGTAAATCAACATTATGAGCTAGCTAAAAAAATTTTTAAATCATCTAAAATAAATATTAAATGTTTAACTGGTAAAACTAGCAACGATGAAAAAAAACTTATATATAAAAATTTACAAAATCATAAAATAAATTTTTTAATTGGAACTCATGCTCTTTTTCAAAAAAATGTTATATATAAAAAGTTAGGGTTAATTATCATAGATGAACAACACAAATTTGGTGTAAAGCAAAGGATAGAACTTTCAAACAAAGGTGAAAAAAACTGTGATATTTTATTAATGTCAGCTACTCCTATTCCTAGAACATTAATTCTAACAATATATGGTGATATGGATGTATCAAGGCTTATTGAAAAACCTTCTAACAGGAAACATATTCTTACTTTCAGTAAACCTGATAGCAAAATTGAAGAAGTTCTACTTTATATTAAAAAACAAATCAAAAATAAAAGTCAAATTTTTTGGATCTGTCCACTTATATCAGAATCTAAAAAATTAGATTATTCTGCAGCAATAAAAAAATATGAATTCTTATCAAAAAAATTTGAAAAACGAGTAGGATTAATCCACGGAAAATTAAATAAAGATGAAAAAGATAAAGTTTTAAAAAAATTTTTGAATGGACATTTAGATATTTTAGTATCGACTACAGTTATTGAAGTTGGAATTGATTTTCCTAATGCTAATGTAATTGTAATTGAAAACTCAAATAAGTTTGGTTTGTCTCAATTACATCAATTGCGTGGTAGAGTTGGAAGAGGCGAAAATCAAGGTGCTTGTATATTGCTATATAAAAATAATTTAAGTAAGAATGCTATAAGAAGGATAAAAATATTAAAATCATCAAATGACGGTTTTTATATTGCCGAAGAAGATATGAAATTAAGAGGGTTCGGAGATGTTTTGGGATTCCAGCAAAGCGGTGTTAAAGATTTTAAATTAGCAGATCCTATTCATCATAAAGATCTTTTTAATCTAGCAGAAAAAAATATTAAAGAAATTGAGCTTAATGATAAAAATTTTTTTAAATATAATTTCTTGTTAAAATTATTTGATAAAGCTGATATAATTAATCAAATAAGTGAGGAAAAAATAATTAATTAGGATTAGATGTTCCTGCAGAAACTATAAATTTTGAAGCTTCTTCAAAAGTTAAATCTAAATAAATTACTTCGTCCTTAGGAAACATTAGTAAAAAACCGCTAGTTGGATTTGGAGTTGTGGGTATAAAAACATTCACTAATTTTTTTTGTAACTTATCGGTAATATCACCTTTATTTTCTTGTGTAACAAATCCTACTGCCCAAGATCCTTTTCGTGGATATTCTACCAAAACTACATTTTTTTTTTCTTTGTTATCTGATTTTGTAAAAGTTTCAGACATTTGACCAATAGCTGAATATATAGTTCTTAGTATTGGTATTTTTTTCAATATATTATTAAATATTAATAACATTCTTTTACCAATAAATGTTAATGACAATCCTCCGATTAAAGTAATTAAAATTATTGCTATAAGTATTTCAACTCCAGGAATATTGTATGGCAAATAATGATTTGGGTTAATTTCATTCGGTAAAATCTTTGTGGAAATCGATATTAAAAAAAGGGTCAAATAGACTGTAATACCTATTGGGATTAAAGTTACTATACCTGCTATAAAAAAGTTTCTAAACTTTGTTAAAATACTTCTTTTTTTTTCCTTTTGACCCATCTATTATATGTATTACTCAAATATTAATATGAACAAAATTAATAACATAAATAGAAGAAAATTTCTCGAATTAATTGGATACTGTAGTTGTGGATTTGTAATAAACTCATGTGCTGTAGCTCCAATTACAGAAAGAAAACAATTAAAATTACTGCCAGAAGCAACTTTAAACAGGCAAGCAGCGGAAATATATGCAAATGTTAGAACTAAAGCAAAATTGAGTAAGGATAAAAATCAACTAAAAGAAATTAAACAAATAGGAGCTAGAATTGAGAAAGCAGTAGCTATGTATTTTGATTCTGTTGGTAAGCCAAACCCTACTGCACATTTTAATTGGGAATATATTTTAATTGAAGATGATAAAATAAAAAATGCTTGGTGTATGCCTGGAGGAAAAATAGCAGTGTACACGGGAATACTTAAAGTTACAAAAAATAAAAATGGTTTAGCTGCAGTTATGGGTCATGAAATTGCACACGCTGTCGCCAAACACTCAATTGAAAGAGCTAGTAGAGCTTTAGTTTTAAATGTGGGCACCGCAGCTGTTGATATTTTTACAGGAGGAGCTATCACAAATACTTCAAGAGCTACGGGTGTAGATGTAGCTAGAATGTTAAGGACTTTTGGTATTGATAATCCATTTGGAAGAAAGCAAGAATCTGAGGCTGATTACTTAGGTTTAATTTTTTCTTCTCTTGCAGGTTACGACATTAGAGAGTCTGTAAAATTGTGGGAAAGAATGAAGGAGTCATTTAAAGGAAAAGAACCACCTGAATGGATGAGTACACATCCGTCAAGCGACAAAAGAATTCTAACATTAAAAAAATGGATACCCGAAATTATTCTTAGCTATCCTCCAATAATAAATATTTCATAAGTATATAAATTATTTGATAATAAGCACTTTTTTTGGTGAGCCGTATTGGATTCGAACCAATGACACCTTCCTTAAAAGGGAAGTGCTCTACCAGCTGAGCTAACGGCCCTGTAATGTGTATTTCTATATTTTTTTAAATTTATATCAAGCATTTATATAAACAAAATCAAATTACATTGATATATTTATTATAGAAAATATCAAAAGTATTATTTTCTATAGCATCTCTAATCTTTTTCATCAATTGTTGATAAAAAATTATATTATTTATCGTTATAATCATTGAAGCTAATATTTCATTAGAATTGATTAAATGATTAATATAACTTCTTGAATATGCGTTAAGATTTTTTATTTTTATATCTTTGTTAATCGGTGAATCATCTCTTTGATATTTTGAATTCCTTAAATTCAGCCTACCTTCCCAGGTAAAGGCTAAACCAGTACGCCCTGATCTAGTTGGCATCACACAATCAAACATATCTATACCTCTTTTTACCGCTCCTAATATATCTGATGGAGTTCCTACTCCCATTAAATATCGAGGTTTATTTTTTGGTAAATGTGGAGATATATCATTAATAGTTTTAAACATTTGCTCTTGAGATTCACCAACAGCCAAACCTCCTAATGCATAACCATCAAAATCTATATTTATTAATCCCTCTAAACTTTCAATTCGTAAATCTTTATAAACACCTCCCTGAACGATACCAAATAAAGCCTTGCTAGGTGAATCGCCAAATTTTATTTTAGATCTCTTTGCCCAATCGAGAGAAAGCTTCAATGAATTATGTATCTTTTTTTTATCTAAAGATAATTTTGGACATTCGTCTAAGACCATTAAAATATCAGAATTAAGATCTTTTTGTATTTCTATACTTTTTTCTGGACTTAATATAAATTTTTTACCATCAATATGAGATTTAAATATGGCGCCTTTGTTTTTATCTATTTTTACCAATTTAGATAAAGACATAATT
>CACFOC010000009.1 GCA_902567945.1 uncultured Pelagibacteraceae bacterium
ATTTATCTAAAGGTATAGTTTTTTTCTTTTTTAAAATATTAACTATTTTATTCATTTTTTTATGGATTTGGCTATAAATAATCCAATAATTATTGTGAGCAGACTTAACAAAGTTCCCATAGAAAAATTATTAAATAAAAGTCCAAGTTGGATATCCGGTTCTCGAAATAATTCTGAAAATATTCTTAGAAAAGAATAGACAATTAAAAAAAAGGCTGAAATAAAGCCAGTTTTATATATTAGTTCTTTTTTTAAAGCTAAATAATTTATTATTATAAATAAAACTACACCTTCTAAAATAGCTTCATACAGTTGTGAGGGATGTCTGGGCATAGAATCTACATTTGGAAAAATTACTGCCCAGGGTGCAGTAGAAATTTTTCCATAAAGTTCTCCATTTATAAAGTTAGCTAATCTTCCTAAAAAAATACCAATTGGGGCGACACAAGCTATTATATCAGAAAATTTAAAAAAATTATTATTAGTTTTTTTTGCAAATAAAAAAATCGCCACTATAACTCCCAATAATCCACCATGGAAAGACATTCCTCCTCTCCAAACTTTAAAAATTTCTAGAAAATTTTCACTGTAATATTCAAGATTATAAAAAATTATGTAACCTATTCGACCACCAATAATTATACCTAAAATTAAATAAAGTATTAAATCATCAAAATCTGTTTTCTTTATTTTATTAAAATTATTATTAATATTACTGACTCTAGCGAGTATTTTTCTTCCATATGCCCAACCCAATAAGATGCCAAAAATATAAGCTATCGAATACCATCTAATTTGGAATATACCCAAATCAATTAGTACTGGATCAAAATTATGGACTATCATTTACAAAAAAAAAAGATTTATTTAATTAGTGAATTAAAATAACTTAATGATATTAAAAAATATATGGAAAAATATAACAGATTTTTAAGAAATATAGCTGAATTAATTGAAAAAGGATTATTCACTTCAAAAGATATCAAAAAAGAACTAGAAAACGTTATAAAATTCAATATTGATAACATTAAAAATAGACTAGATGTTGTTTCTAGAGAAGAGTTTGAAGTACAAAAGAAAATGATCGAAAAGATTAAAAAAGAATTAATTATGATAAAAAAAACGAAGAGGCAAAAAAAGTCTAATTATAATGTTAAGAAGGTAAGGAAATCTTGACTCTAAGCCCTCTTAGAGGACTATCCTCAAAAGAAATGCTTCCTCCATGCGAACGAATTATATCATTAGTAATCGACAATCCTAATCCAACTCCCGATTTATTTTGACCTCTACTTTTGTCAATTCTATAAAAAGGTTTAATAACGTTTTGACGTTCATTTTCTGGTATACCCGGTCCATCATCATCAATTAAAATTATTAAATCATTCATTTTTTGTTTTGTAGTGATCTCCACTTTTTTTCCATAAGATAGCCCGTTATCTATTATATTAGCTAAGCATCTTTTAAACGAATTAGGTCTTAATTTAATTTCGTTAGTATTTTCTAGTTTTAAATATATTTTTTTACTATCATATTTATTTGCAATATCTTTAAGGATAAAATTAATATTAAGCAGACTTGTTTCTTCATTTTTTTGATATCTCGCGAATTCAAGATATTCGTTAAGCATTTTTTCCATTTCAGTAATATCATCACTCATTTTTTTTGCTAAATCTTCCTGTTTCAAAAAAGCTAATTGTAGTTTTAACCTGGTTAAAGGGGTTCTTAAATCATGACTTATTCCTGATAACATTTCTGATCTTTGATTCAAATGTATAGAAATCCTTTTTCTCATTCTATCAAACTCATAAGCAGCTTGCCTTATTTCTTGGGCACCAGAAGGCCTAAACTCTTTTATGAGTTCACCCCTACCAAATCTTTCTGCCGCTTTAGCTAAATTTACTATTGGCTTAGTTTGATTTTTTAAAAAAAATATTGCTATGGTTATTAGTAAAAGACCAGGCAAGGTTATCCATAAAGCAAATATACGAGCAGAGGATGGTGCAATTTTATTTTTAGGAAAAAATATTTGTAAAAAACCATTTTTATATTTTATTTTTAAATATACTGTTTCTTTATATGAAGTTGTATCGAACCAGTAAGCATCAGGAAAAGCTGATTTTAACTCTCTCCTTAAACTCCTATCCATTGGACTGAACCATCTTTCAGGTATTACAGCAGGAAAAATTTCATTTTCTTTTACTCTAACAACAAAATCAAAATTTTTATTATATAAATCTAAAATTTCTTCCTTATTTTCTTGGTCGCTTTCATAAATTTCTAACAATGTTTTTACTTCACTTACTAATGAACGAGTCATTCCTTTATTAGCTTTTATCCAGAGACTATCGAAAAAAACTACAGTAATAACTATCTGAAGTAAAATTATTGGTGCTGCTACAATTATAAGAGATCTGTAAAAAAGTCTTTTCGGTAATATTTTTTTTACAAAATTATTCAATCCATAAAACATAGCCTTCTCCTCTTATAGTTTGTAAATATTTTGGGTTTTTTGGATCATACTCTATTTTTTGTCTTAATCTTGTAATAACAACATCAATAGTTCTTTCTTTAGCAATATTTATAATTTTACCAATATCATTTCTAGAAAATACTTTTCCGGGATATTTAAGCATTTTTTCCAAAATTTTCTTTTCTTGGGGGTTAATTTTTTTAGTTTCATTTTTTCTTTTAATATTTAGTTTTTTTAAATTTATCACTGAACTTCCTATATGTATTTCTTCGGGAAGAATAGGTTTTTGTACTTTATTTAATATGTTTTTAATTCTTAACAAAAGCTCTTTAGGCTCAAATGGCTTCGCAAGATAGTCATCCGCACCAAATTCAAGCCCTTCGACTCTATTTCTTGTCTCGCCTTTTGCCGTGAGAAGAATTATAGGAACATTCATATTTTTTTTTACTTCTTTTGTTAGCATTAATCCACTTTCTCCTGGCATCATAATATCTAAAATTATTATATCAAATTTTATAATTTCTAATTTCTCTTTAGCATCTTTTGCGTTCTGGGCGGTAGTAACTATGAAATTATTTTCTTCAAGATATTGTTTAACCAAATCTCTAATTCTGTCATCGTCATCAACTGCAAGTATATGAAATATATTTTTACTCATTAATAATTTTGTTTAATACCTTTTTGAATTTTAAAACAGAATCAGAATCTGAATTTTTTAAAGCATTATAAATTTTTTTCTTTTGTTCAGTAAATATTTCATTAAAAATTTTTTTCCCTTTTTCATTTAAAAAAATATGTCTTTGCCTTGAATCAATTTCTCCTTTTTTAATAATAATTGAATTATTTTTTATTAAGTCTTTTAAAATTCTATTCAAACTTTGTTTTGTAATTTTTAATTTATTTAAAAGTCCTGAAATTGTAATTCCATTATTCCTTTCAACTAAAATGATGACACGATGATGTGCCGAACCAAAGGAATATTTCTTTAACACTTTTTTGGGGTCCGAATAAGTTTCTCTATAAACGTAAAATATTTGTTCTATAAAATCTTTAATATTTTCATCTTTTAAATATAATAATTCTCTCATAATCAATTTTTGGGTCAGTTATATTGACATATCTATATAAGATAGATACTTTTTTGAACTAAATAAATCAATTAAGATTAGTAAATTTTTTTATGGAACCCATACCTTTTGATAAAAGATCGGGAAAGATTTGGTTTAACGGCAAGGCAGTAAATTGGCCTGATGTGAAGATTCATGTTTTAAGTCATGGATTACATTATGCTAGTTGTGTTTTTGAAGGGGAAAGAGTTTATGAAGGCGAAATATTTAAACTTGAGGAACACACAGAAAGATTATTTCACTCTGCTTCCAGAATGGGATTCAAAATTCCTTATAGCCAAGAAGATATAAATCAATCTTGCAAAGAAATAGTTAAAATTCAAAAAGTACAAAATGGTTATGTTAGACCCGTAGCCTGGAGAGGCAGCGAAATGATGGCTATCTCTGCACAAAAAACAAAAATTCACGTAGCTATTGCTGCTTGGGATTGGGGATCGTATTTTGATCCTAATCTTAAATTAAAAGGTATAAAATTAGATATCTCTAAATGGAAAAGACCTGCCCCTGACACAATCCCTTGGGACACAAAGGCATCTGGATTGTATATGATTTGCACTTTATCAAAACATGAGGCAGAAAAAAAAGGGTTTACAGATTCTTTAATGCTCGATTACCAAGGTAATGTTGCAGAGGCAACGGGTGCGAATATTTTTTTTAAAAATAAATCTGGTGAATTACATACACCAACACCAGACTCTTTTTTAAATGGTATAACAAGAAGATGTATAATTGATATTGCAAAAGCTAAAGGAATAAAAATTTTTGAAAGAAAAATTAAACCTGAAGAGATGGCAAATTTTGTTGGATGTTTTCTTACAGGAACCGCAGCTGAAGTTACTCCAGTTTCTCAAATTGATAAATATAATTTTAGTGTTTGTAATGTAATTAAGGACTTATCAGAAAGCTATCAAGTTTTGGTCAGAAAAAAAACAACAGGTTAAAAATTTTTATATTAACTACTAGCGTGATCAATTCCTTTTTTTACATAATCATATCCTGTGTAAAGAGTCAGGAAAGCTGAAAGCCATAATAAAATAATTCCAATTGTATGAGCATTATAATCTTGAAAGCTAATAATTCTATTTCCACTTTCTCCTGTTAAAAGAATTGCAATTGCAAACATTTGAATAAAAGTTTTAAATTTAGCCAATCCTGTTACAGGCATAGAAATTTTAGCTTTAGCTAAAAACTCTCTCAAACCTGAAATTAATATTTCTCGAGTAAGTATTATAATTGCAGCGATAACTTCATAATTTTTAATTATATCGTTCATGACCAGCAGAACTAAAGCAGCAGCTACAATAATTTTATCAGCTATAGGGTCTAAAAGTTCTCCAAGCTTAGATTCCTCTTTATATAGTCTTGCCAATAAACCATCCAAGAAATCTGTAAAGCTAGCTAATATAAATATAAAAAATGGTATTAGATCTCCCAAAAAACCAGGTATGTAGAAGGTGATTACAAATATAGGCACCAAAATAATTCTTCCTATAGTCAAAATGTTAGGTATTTTTATTTTCATATATTTAATTTAGCTGTGAAAAAAATCATGTATTTTTTTTGCTACAGCAATTTCTATACCTTCTACCTTTTTTAAATCATCAAAACTAGCTGATTCGACAGCCCTAGCTGATCCAAAATAATTCAATAAAGCTCTTTTTCTTGTTCTTCCAATGCCATTTATTTGATCCAACAAAGATTTGGTTAAATTTTTCTTTCTTTTCATTCTATGGCTGCTTACTGCAAATCTATGAGCCTCATCTCTCAATCTTTGAAGAAAAAATAGCAAAGGTTCTCTTTTGCTTAATTTAATAACATTAGTTTTATGAAAAAAGGTTTCATCTCCTTTGTTTCTGTTTTTCCCTTTTGCTATAGCTATTATAGGAATGTCATGAAAGCCGTATTCATCCAATATTTTTCTACCTATTGAATATTGGCCTTTACCGCCATCAATTATTACCAAATCAGGAATCATAACATCAGCTTGTTTTTTACCTTTAATGATTTTCGAAAACCTTCTTTCGAAAACTTCCTTTAACATTCCATAATCGTCCCCAGCTCTAAGTTCTGTATTTTTTATATTAAATTTTCTATATTTTTTTTTAATAAAGCCTTCCGATCCAAATGTAATCAAGGCTCCGACCGAGCTTGATCCTTGAATGTGGCTATTGTCATATACCTCAATTAATCTTGGTAAAACATCTAATTTAAATTTATCAGCAACTTCATTCAAAAGTTTATTATTAGTTTCAGATTCAAAAATTTTTCTTGTCAAAGCTTCTTTTGCATTTTTTTCAGCCATTTTAGATAATTTTAAACCATTTCCTTTTATGGGAATTTTTATAGATATAAATTTATCTTCTTTTTTTTCTAAAGCTGATTTAATTAGACTTAAATCTTTTATTTTTTTATTAAGTAAAATTTCAGCAGGCACATTTTTGTTTTCGTAAAATTGTATAATAAATGAAGCCAACACTTCTTCCTCAGTATGAGATTTATCATGGGAAGGAAAATAAGACTGATTACCCCAGTTTTGTTTAGATCTATAAAAAAATACCTGAACGCAACTTTTTCCGGCTTCTTGTGCAATAGAAATAACATCGGCATTATCAAGATTTGTAGAACTTACACTTTGTGAGGACTGTATTTGAGTCAAAGCTTTTATTCTGTCTCTTAAAACTGCAGCTTTCTCATAATCCATTTTTTTACTACTTATTTCCATTTCCATCGATAATTTTTTTTGAATATTTTTGGATTTTCCTGAAAGAAATGATACGGCATCAGATACAAGTTTAGAATATTCAGTTTTATTTATGTAATCTACACAAGGTGCAGAACATCTTTTAATTTGATACAGAATACACGGTCTATCTCTATTTTTAAAAACTGAGTCATTACAAACTCTTAGTAAAAAAACTTTTTGCAGAATTTTTATAGTCCAGTTAGCGGATCCAGCAGAAGCAAAGGGGCCAAAATAATAACCATTTTTATTTTTTTTTCCTCTATGTTTGGATAATTGAGGCCAGTCACAATCTTTTTCTATAAAAATATAAGGAAAAGATTTGTCATCTCTTAAAAGAACATTAAATTTAGGTTTAAATTTTTTAATCAGATTTGCTTCTAAAAGCAAAGCTTCGGCTTCACTACTCGTTGTTACTATTTCCAAACTGTTTGTTAAGGCAAGCATCCTTTCCGTACGTATTGCCTGGTTCTGGTCCAGAACGTAACTTTTTAATCGATTTGGTAGATTTTTAGCTTTACCGACGTAGAGTACTTGACCTTTTTTATCAAGCATTCTGTACACCCCTGGACTATTAGAAACTAAAGGTATTTTTTTTCTAATTAATTCTTTTCCAAAATCAAGATCCCTCATAGTCTTTTCTTGTTTTAAAAACTTCTACTCCAACTGATTTAGCATTTTTAATAGCTTCTGGTTTTTCAATTTTAATTGTTGCAGAATTAATTCTTTTATCTTCGAATATTTCTTTGAAAGAATCTTCAGCCAAACTTTCTAAAAAATTATATTTTTTAGTTTGACTTAAGTTTTCTAATTTATTTGTAATTTTTTCATAGTCTACTATGCTTTTTATATCTTTTTCATTAGGAAGAGAATTTTGGTTAACATCTAAAACTATATTGAATTTTATTTTTTGTTTTCTTATTTTTTCGTGTTGGTGAATACCTATTATTTCTTCAATAATAAAATCTTTAATAAATACAGTTCTTTTAATCGAACTTTTATCTTTTCTAGGTTTTAGTTCTACAATTTTAAAATTATTCTTTTTCATTTTTCTTATTCCACGATAAATTTTGGCCACTATCAACAGTTATAATTTGCCCTGTAACAGAATTATTATTGATCAAAAATTCAACGGTATCGCAAATATCTTCTAATCGAACAGACTTTTTAAGAAGAGTAGATTTTACTTGATTTCTAAAATGTCTTTCAGTTTGCCTTTTACTTTTTATGGTTGGACCAGGCGCAATAGCATTAACTTTAATATGAGGTCCTAATCGCATAGCCATAGTTTTGGTTAAAGTCTGCAAACCGCTTTTACTAATAGTATAAGACATGAAAAAAGGAGTAAGGTTGAATATTCTTTGATCAATAATATTAATTATATTAGATATAGTTTTTTTTGAAGCTTGTTTTGCAAATTGTTTAGTTAAAATGGTTGGAGCAAGAAGATTAATATTTAAATGGTCGTTCCAGCTTTTGGTTGTGAAATTTGTAATGTCGTCCTTTTCAAATAAAGCAGCGTTGTTTACAATACAATCAATTGTACCAAGTTTTTTTCTTGCTAAAGGTATAATTTTTTCTACTTGTTTTGGGTTTTTTAGATCAGCTTTTATTAAAGCCACTTTTACCCAGTTTTGTTCTATGATTTTTTTTAATTTTTTAGCTTTTGATGATGATCGAAAATAATGAAGAGCTATATTCCAGCCTTTTTCAGCAAAGTGTAATGCTATGGCCTTACCCACTCTTGTTGCTGCTCCAGTAATTAATAAATTTTTATTTTTCATCTTTTTCTTTTTGGCTTGGTTCCTGGTTTACCTTGTGTCGACCTTCCTTCAGGATAAATTTTATTTTGGAGTTTAGATTGTCTTATTTTTGGATTAATTCCAATCTCTAATTCACTTGCTTCCAATTTTCTTATTTCATCTCTAATTTTTGCAGCTTCTTCAAATTCGAGATTTTCAGCAGCTTCTTTCATTTTTTTCTTAAGGGATTTTAAATGTTTTTTTAAATTGTGACCAATAGACGATTCAACATTAATTTTTGCATAATCCCTTTCATATATACTTTCTAAAATATCTGTTATTTCTTTTTTAATTGAAGTTGCACTAATATTGTTTTTTTTGTTGTATGTTAATTGCAATTTCCTTCTTCTGTCGGTTTCTTCAATTGCTTTTTCAATACTTTTAGTTTTTTTATCAGCATATAGAATGGCTTTTCCCTCAACATTTCTAGCTGCTCTACCTATCGTTTGAATCAAAGATCTTTCTGATCTTAAAAAACCTTCTTTGTCTGCATCTAATATTGCTACTAGCGCACACTCAGGAATATCCAATCCCTCTCTTAATAAATTAATTCCTACCAGAACATCGAAAACTCCCAATCTTAAATCTCTCATGATTTCAATTCTTTCCAAAGTATCTATGTCAGAGTGCATATATCTAACTTTTATTCCATTTTCATGAAGGTATTCAGTTAAATCTTCAGCCATTTTTTTAGTTAATGTTGTAACTAAAGATCTAAAATTTTTCTTAGCAACATCTTTACATTCGGCTAAAAGATCATCCACTTGATTTTTTGCTGGTCTAATCTGAACTTCTGGATCACACAATCCAGTAGGTCTTATCACTTGGTCTACAAACTTTCCAGAAGTTTGCTCAAGTTCCCAGGGTCCTGGTGTAGCTGAAACAAAAATAGTTTGAGTTCTCATAGCGTCCCATTCCTGGAATTTTAGAGGACGATTATCCATACATGAAGGAAGTCTAAAACCATATTCTGACAAAGTTTTTTTTCTTGTATGATCACCTTTATACATTCCATTTAACTGTGGAACGGTTACGTGGCTTTCATCAACAAAAATTAAAGTATTATCTGGAAAATATTCAAAAAGAGTAGGAGGGGGTTCGCCTGGTTTTCTTCCAGTTAAAAATCTAGAATAATTTTCTATACCAGCACAAGTTCCTGTTGCTTCTATCATTTCTAAATCAAAACGTGTTCTTTCTTCTAATCTTTGTGCTTCTAATAGCCTATTTTCAGTTTTATGTTTTTTTAAAGTAATTTCTAATTCTTTTTTTATTTCCACCATTGCTTGTTCGATAGTAGGCCTAGGGGTTATATAGTGGCTATTTGCATATAATTTAATTAAATTTAAGTCATTAGTTTTGCTTCCAGTAAGAGGATCAAATTCGGCAATTTTTTCAACTTTATTTCCAAACAAAGAAATTCTCCAAGCTCTGTCTTCTAAATGAGATGGAAAAATTTCTAAATTATCTCCTCTTACTCTAAATGTACCTCGATGAAAGTTTTGGTCATTTCTTTTATACTGAAGATTAACTAAAGTTTTAATAATTTGCTCACGATTATGCTCATGGTTTTTTTTGATACCCAAGGTCATTTTACTGTAGGACTCCACTGAACCTAAACCGTAGATACAGGAAACACTTGCAACAATAATTACATCATCCCTTTCAAGCAGTGATCGAGTCGCCGAATGTCGCATTCTATCTATTTGTTCGTTAATCGATGCTTCTTTTTCAATATAAGTGTCAGATCTTGGTACATATGCTTCTGGAGTGTAATAATCATAGTAAGAAACAAAATATTCTACTGCATTGTTAGGAAAGAAAGTTTTCATCTCACCATATAATTGTGCTGCTAAAGTTTTATTGGGAGCGAGGATTAAAGCAGGTCTATTCAATGCTTCAATTATTTTTGCCATAGAAAATGTTTTACCAGAACCGGTTACACCTAATAGAACCTGATCATTTTTTTTGTCTTTTATTCCCGAAATCAACTTTTTTATGGCTTCAGGTTGATCGCCTGCAGGTTTAAAATCAGACACAGTGGATAGCTTGATTCCGCCTTCTAATTTTTTTCCAAATAAAAAGTCTTTATCAATTGGATCCGAGGACTTTTCTTGATATGTATTTTGCATAATAACTAATAATTTTTATATATATTAAAATTAATGAGCATAGTTTCCAACTCTTTAAAAAGAATTAAACCATCACCTACAATAGCGGTGAGCCAAAAAGCTAGAGAATTAAAGGCCGCAGGTAAAGACGTAATTGGTCTAGGTGCTGGAGAACCCGATTTTGACACACCAGAAAATATTAAACAAGCTGCAATTGATGCAATTAATAGGGGTGATACAAAATATACAGCTGTTGACGGAACTCCAGATTTAAAAAAGGCAATAGTAAATAAATTTAAAAGAGAAAATAATTTAGAATATTCTACCAATGAGATTACAGTTGGGACCGGAGGAAAGCAGGTAATCTATAATGCCTTTATGGCTACATTAAACAAAGGTGATGAAGTAATCATACCTGCGCCGTATTGGGTGTCTTACCCAGATATGGTTTTGTTAGCTGGAGGAAATCCAAAAATTGTAAAGTGCAATGAGAATGATGGTTTTAAACTAACTCCAAAAAATCTAAAAAAAGCTATTACAAAAAAAACAAAATGGTTAATACTTAATTCTCCATCAAATCCTACTGGAGCTTCATACACAAAAGAAGAGATCGAAGCATTATCTGAAGTTTTAATTAAAAATAAAAATGTTCATATTTTAAGTGATGATATTTATGAACACATTACTTATGATAATTTTAATTTTTTTACGATTGCGCAAGTCTCAAAATTAAAAAACAGAACACTTACGATGAATGGGGTAAGTAAATCTTATGCGATGACAGGCTGGAGAATTGGTTATGCGGCTGGTCCTAAAGAAATAATAAAGGCAATTAGTAAAATTCAATCTCAATCAACTTCTAACCCTTCGTCTATTAGCCAGGCCGCTGCAGTCGAAGCCTTGAATGGTACTCAAGATTTTATCCAAGAAAGATCAAATGCTTTTAAAGAAAGAAGAGACTTTGTAGTTAATAGCTTAAATAATATTAAAGGTATTAGCTGTTTGAAACCTAGCGGAGCCTTTTATGTATTTCCAAGCTGTAAAAAATTATTAGGAAAAAAAACAAAACTAAAAACAGATTCGGAATTTGTAGAAAAACTTCTCGAAAAAGCAAATGTTGCAGTCGTCCAAGGATCTGCTTTTGGTTTAGATGGATACTTTAGAATTTCGTACGCAACCTCAATGCAAAAACTTAAAATCGCAATAGAAAGAATAAAGTTTTTTTGTGAAAGTTTAAGCTAATTAAGCTTTAGATGACAAATGTTTTTCTGCTTCAAGTGCAGCCATACATCCCATTCCAGCTGCAGTAACTGCTTGCCTAAATATTTTATCTTTAACATCACCTGCCGCAAAAACACCAGGTATATTAGTGATTGTAGAGTCTGGTTTGGTAACTATGTATCCTTCTTTATCCATATTTAACTGACCTTTAAAAAGAGATGTAGCTGGATCATGTCCGATAGCGATAAACAAACCATCTATTTTTGATTCTTCTACCTTATTTGTTTTTACATTTTTAATTTTTATTCCTTTAACATTTTTTGGTTCACTATCTCCAATAACTTCTTCGACAACACTATCCCAAATAATTTCAATTTTTTTGTTAGCCATTAGTTTCTTTTGAAGCATTTTTTCAGCTCTTAGAGCATTTCTTCTATGTATTAGTTTAACCTTTGAAGCAAATTTAGTTAAAAACATTGCTTCCTCAACAGCTGCGTTACCTCCTCCGACTACTGCAACAGTTTTATCTTTAAAGAAAAAGCCGTCACAAGTCGCACATGCAGAAACTCCAAATCCTCTAAATTTCTGTTCAGATTCTATATTAAGCCATCTAGCTTGAGCTCCCGTTGAAATAATAATTGAATCTGCGGTATATTTTTGTCCACCATCTCCAACAGCTTCAAATGGTTTAGATTTTAAGTTTACCGAAGCAATATGATCTTCAATCATTTCTGTTCCAACAGCTTTAGCTTGATCTCTCATTTGTTCCATCAACCAAGGCCCTTGAATAACTTTTGAAAATCCAGGATAATTTTCTACATCAGTAGTCGTTGATAATTGTCCTCCAGGCTCCATGCCATGCACAAGCATAGGCTTTAACATTGCTCTAGCTGCATAGACTGCAGCAGTATACCCAGCAGGACCAGATCCTATAATTAAGACTTTAGAATGTTTTTTTGAATTATTATTCATACTTTAAACTAATATGGGTACTTTTAATAAAATTTAAAGCTTTTAATCTTATTTAAAAGTATCGTTAAATTGTTGGTTTACTCTTACAAAAGTTGTGCATTTGCTAAGCTGTTTAAGAGAAGGGGCACCAACATAAGTACAGCTACTTCTTAAGCCACCCAGTATATTTTGGACAGTGTCTTTTATTTTACCACGGAATTTTAATTGGACTTTTTTTCCTTCACTACTTCTATAATCCGAAAGTCCTCCATAATGTTTTTCAAGTGCTGTATCTGAACTTGATCCATAAAATTCTATAAATTGGGATCCATTTTTTTTTACTTTTTTTCCACCACCTTCTTCGTGACCTGCAAACATTCCTCCAAGCATTACAAAATCACCACCACCACCAAATGCTTTTGCTACGTCACCAGGACATGTGCATCCTCCATCAGCAATAATATGAGCGCCTAATCCATGGGCTGCATCAGCACATTCTATGACCGCACTAAGCTGGGGGTAGCCAACACCTGTTTGGATACGCGTTGTACAAACGCTGCCTGGACCAATGCCAACTTTTACAATATCAGCTCCATTCATAACTAATTCTTGAGTCATATCTGCAGTAACTACATTTCCAGCAATTATGGTTTTGGTAGGATATTTTTCTCTTACTGACGCAACAAATTTACTAAAATGGTCAGAGTATCCATTTGCAATATCAATACATATAAATTCAAAAAAACTACATTCTTTCATTATTTCATTTAATCGTTTGTAGTCATCGGGGCTTGTCCCGGTACTGAGAATTAAGTGCTGGTGAATTCCTTTTACAGAAGAATTACGTTTAATTGCTTTTAGATTATGTTGTTTTGTCAAACACGTCATTATTTCAAATTCAGCTAAATTTTTTGCAATTTCTATTTCTCCAACACCATCCATATTTGCAGCTATAATTGGAATGCCTGACCATTGATGATTGGAGTATTTAAATTTATAGGTACGTTTAAGCTCTACGTCTTTACGACTAGATAGCGTACTGCGTTTTGGCCGAAACAAAACATCGGCATAATCCAGTTTAATATCTTCCTCAATACGCATATTTCCATGAAGGATGTATAAAGGTTTATGATTTTAAAGAAAAGCTATTTATTAATTATATGTGGATAAATAAAATTTAGGAATATATATAAGTATTTATGGGAAAGCTAAAAGCCTTACTTTTAACCGAGGGTATGCATGGAATGATTAGCCAAGTAGAAGGTCTGGCTAAGGCATTAAACACTGAGTATAGTCATAAAATTGTAAGATTAAGTTTTCCTTGGAATTTAATACCACCTAAATTTACACCTGTTTCGCAGATAGTTTTAAAAGATAAAATTTATATAACTAATAATGAAATTCCAGACTTAATAATTTCCTGTGGAAGAAAAAGTGTAATACCATCAATTTTTCTTAAGAGAAGGAATTCAAAAATATTTACAATTCACGTTCAAGATCCAAAAGTAAGTTTTAAAAATTTTGACGCAATTATAGCTCCAGAACATGATAATTTAAAAGGAGATAATATTTATACATCCAAAGGCGCGATCCATTACATAACCGAAGCAGAAATAAGCAAAGCTAGACAATATTTGGCAGACAAGATTCAAAGTGAAAAAATAGTTTCATTAATTTTAGGCGGGCCTAACAAATATTATAATTTTAATTCTGATCAAATAATTAATATATTTAATCAAGTAAAATCAATTTTTGTATCCATCGGCTATAAAATAATTATAATTCCATCTATGCGTACTCCCAAAGCAATCATTGAGTTAGCAATAAAAGAAATGGGATCAAGTGGCCATGTTGTAAATAAAGTTGATAAGCAAGCTTATTTATCTGCATATGCACTTGCAAATTATGTAATAGTGACATGCGATTCTACATCTATGATTTCAGAGGCTGCAACTTCCGGAAAACCTATATTTGTTGCTCACATGAAAGCAAAAAAAAATAATTATAGATTTAAGAGATTTTTTAAACTATTTAAACAAATGGGAATTATTAGAGATCTAGGAGAAAAAGTTGAAGATTGGACATATAATAAACACAATGAAGCACATAGAATAGCGATTGAAATAAAAAATAAAATAAAAAATTAATTTAATGGAATTTTTAAATTCTTTAAAAAAAAGATCAAAGCATTACAGCAAACCTTTCAGCCATTGGGAATTAAATGAGCCATTAACACAAAATGCGATAAAAGAAATTTGTGAAACTGAAATTACAGATTTAGTTAAAATGAATATAAACTATGATGGTACAAGAGCCATAGATGGAGGCGAAGGAAAATTTAGATCAGGCTTATCTCATGGAGGAAAGGCAATAAAGTTTAGGTGCTTTGTTAACAAAGATAATTCAAATAATTTTCCAAATTTAAATAGTTTAGTTCAAGAACTTAGATCAAAAGACATCCATGGCTATATTAGTGAATTAATAAAAAAAGATCTTTCAAAATCTTATGTAAGGGTTGAAGTAATATGTGATCGTCAAGGATTTTGGCTAAAACCTCATTGTGATATTAAAGAAAAGTTAATTTCTTGTTTATTATTTGCAAATCCATTTAATGAAAATGAAAATCTGGGAACAGACTTTTATGATGAAAAATTAAAAAAAGTCAAAACAGTTCCATACAAAAATAATTATGGATATTTTTTTACCAGCGGACCAAATACCTGGCATGGGATGGAAAAAAAAAAAATTAAAAGAGAAAGAAGATGTTTGCAAATTAACTACGTTTCATTTGAAACTGACTGGAAAGTTAAAACTTAAATTTCTTGAATAGCTTTTACACTAATTTTTTTAGACTTAAGTGATTTTATTCCCTCTAAACAAGCATAAGCGGTAGACATATTTGTACAATATGGAACTTTATTAATTAAAGTTGCCCTTCTTAAGGAAGTTGAATCTAAAATACGATATTTGCGTTTTCCTCCTCCAGTATTAATTACCAAGGCAATTTTTTTTGCATTCAATATATCAACTATATGAGGAGATCCTCCACTTACTTTATTTACTTTTTTACACTTAATACCATTTTTTTTTATTGCATTTGCAGTACCTTCGGTGCCGCATAGTGCAAAATTTAATTTAACTAATTTTTTTGCTAAATCTATTCCTTCATTTTTATGTTTATCTTTTAATGAGATGAATGCTAATCCTTTTGTAGGCAATGAATTTCCAGAAGAAATCTGACTTTTTGCATATGCAAGACCAAAATCTTTATCCATTCCCATTACCTCTCCAGTGGATTTCATTTCAGGACCTAGCAACACATCTACATTTGGAAATTTATTAAATGGAAACACAGCTTCTTTTACTGCATACATATTTTTATTTTTATTTTTTAAATTAAAATTTGATAATTTTTTACCCATCATTACTTTCGAAGCAATTTTCGCTAACGGAATTCCCTTTGCTTTTGAAACAAATGGAACAGTTCTGCTTGCTCTTGGATTTACTTCAATGATGTAAATTTCATCATTTTTAATTGCATATTGCACATTCATAAAACCTTTTACTTTTAATGCCAATGCTAATTTTTTAGTTTGATTTTTAATTTCAGCTATTAATTCTTTTTTAATGGCAACTGGTGGTAAACAGCAAGCCGAGTCACCCGAATGAATGCCTGCTTCCTCAATGTGTTGCATGATTCCAGCGACAAATACTTCTTTTCCATCTGAAATAGCATCAACATCAACCTCCATTGCGTTGTTAATAAATTTATCTATTAATATGGGATTATTTTCTGCAGCTTTAAAAGCTTCCTCAACAAAATTTTTTAATTGATTTTTTTCATGAACTATTTCCATTGCTCTTCCACCCAAAACATAGGAAGGCCTGACAACCAAAGGTAAACTAATTTTATCTGCAATTTTGATTGCTTCTTTATAAGATTTTGCAATTCCACTATCTGCTTGTTTTAATTTTAATTTAATTAAAAGTTTTCTAAATCTTTCTCTATCTTCCGCAAGATCAATTGAAGAATATTGAGTTCCTAAAATTGGCAGCGAATTTTTGTGAAGAAATTTTGCTAACTTAATAGGTGTTTGTCCACCAAATTGAGCAATTACACCTAGCAAACTACCCTTAGATTTTTCCTTTAAAATTATGTTGTGCACATATTCTTCAATTAAGGGCTCAAAGTATAATCTATCGCTAGTATCATAGTCAGTAGAAACGGTTTCAGGATTGCAATTTATCATTATCGTTTCGTACCCAGATTCCTTTAATGCGAAACTTGCTTGGCAACAGCAGTAATCGAACTCTATACCTTGACCAATTCTGTTGGGTCCTCCACCTAAAATAATTACTTTTTTCTTAGATGATGGATTTGCTTCACATTCTGTTTTATGCATGAAATTTCTTTGATAAGTTGAATACATATAAGGCGTAAAAGACTTAAATTCAGCAGCGCATGTATCTACTTTTTTAAATACTGGAAAAATATTTAAAGCTAATCTTTTTCTTCTAACAATTTTTTCATTTAAACTAGATAGTTGAGATAATTTTTTATCAGAAAATCCTATTGATTTAATTCTGTTAAATTCATTAAATTTTTTAGGCAGGCCTTTTTTTAAAATAGTGTTTTCAGTATCTACAATTTCTTTAATTTGTTCTAAAAACCATGGATCTATATTTGATAATTTATGAATTTTACTAATTTTAATTTTTTTACGCATTGCTTCAGCAACCAGCAAAATTTTATTTGGAATATTTATCTTCAATTTTTTTTCGATTTCTTTCTTGCTTAAAGAAAAAATTCTATCTAATCCTGAAAAACCAATTTCAAGCGACACCAAAGCTTTTTGGAGAGATTCTTTGAAATTTCTTCCAATTGCCATAGCTTCACCCACAGACTTCATTGAAGTGCCCAATATTGCTGGAGTAGTAGAAAATTTTTCAAAAGTAAATCTTGGAATTTTAGTAACTACATAATCTATCGTTGGCTCAAAAGATGCTGGAGTAACTTTTGTAATTTCATTTTTTAACTCGTCGAGCGTGTAGCCTATAGCTAGTTTTGTTGCAATCTTTGCTATTGGGAAACCCGTAGCCTTCGAGGCAAGCGCAGAAGATCTAGATACTCTAGGATTCATTTCTATTATTACCATTCTTCCATTTTTGGGATTTATGGCAAACTGAACGTTGGAACCACCAGTCTCAACTCCAATTTTTCTAAGACATGCTATAGAAGCATTTCTCATCACTTGGTATTCCTTATCAGTTAATGTTAGGGCGGGTGCTATCGTAATGGAATCTCCCGTATGAATTCCCATGGGATCTACATTTTCTATTGAACATACAATAATGCAGTTGTCATGTTTGTCTCTTACAACTTCCATTTCAAATTCCTTCCAACCTTCTAGACATTCTTCGACTAAAACTTGAGTTACAGGCGATGCTTCCAAACCTTCTTTTATAATTTTAAAAAATTCTTTTTTATTTTTAGCAATACCACTTCCTAGGCCTCCAAGAGTAAAAGCTGGTCTAATGATAGCTGGCAATCCTATTTTTTTTAAACTTTTTTTTGCTTGATTTAAGTTTTTAACTATATCAGATTTTGGAAGATCCAAACCAATATCAGACATATTTTTTCTAAATTTTTTTCTATCTTCCGCATTTGAAATTGCTTTTGAATTTGCTCCAATTAATTCAATTTTATATTTTTTTAAGAGCCCATTTTTTTCAGCTTCCATTGCCAAATTTAATGCAGTTTGACCCCCCATAGTTGGTAAAATTGCATCAGGTTTTTCTTTTATTAATATTTTTTCTAAAATTTCTTTTGTAATTGGTTCAATATAAGTTTTGTCAGCAACTTCCGGATCAGTCATTATAGTTGCGGGATTTGAATTTATTAAAATTACTTTATAACCTTCGTCTCTCAAAGCCTTGCAGGCTTGGGTGCCAGAGTAATCAAACTCACATGCTTGACCTATAATTATTGGACCCGCACCTACTACTAAAATTTTTTTAAGGTCTTTTCTTTTTGGCATTTTTTTTAATATGGTTAATAAATTCTTGAAATAAATAAACGCTATCTTGCGGACCAGGATTTGACTCCGGGTGATATTGAACTGAAAAAACAGGTTTGTTTTTTAATCTAATTCCTTCAATACAATTATCAAATAATGATTTATGAGTTATCTCGACGTTCTTGGGTAGACTTTTTTTAACAATTTCAAAACCATGGTTTTGAGATGTGATTTCTACATTGCTATTTATTAGATTTTTAACAGGATGATTGGCTCCTCTATGCCCAAGTTTCATTTTTTTTGTTTTTGCACCAAGAGCTAAAGCAAGTATTTGATGACCAAGACAAATACCAAAAATAGGCATTCTTTTTTTAATTAAAGTTTTGATAATTCCAATTGCATATTTTCCTGTAGCAGCTGGATCGCCAGGCCCGTTAGATAAAAATACACCGTCGGGTCTCAACTTTAATATTTTTTCAGCACTTGTTTTACAGGAGACTATATTAACTTCACATTTAAAATCAGAAAAATATCTTAGAATATTTTTTTTTATCCCATAGTCAATTGCCACAATTTTAAATGATTTAGTTTTATTTTTTAAAAATCTACTTTCTTTTTTCCAGGTTTTAAATCCAGCCCATTTATAATTTTTTTTAGTTGTAACTTTTTCAGCTAAATCTAAATTTTTTAGACCACACCATTTATTTGATAAATTTCTTAATTTGTTAATATTAAATTTACCTTTTTTAGAATAAGAAATAGTACCTTTGGGCGCACCTTTATCTCTTATAAAGTTTGTTAAACGTCTAGTATCAAGACCGGTAATACCTACAATTTTATTTTTTTTTAACCAGTTATCTAAATGTTTTAAAGCCCTATAGTTTGATGGATTTGAAATTTCAGAATTTAAAATTACGCCTTTTGTCCAGACTTTGTCAGATTCATGGTCGTCATTATTTGTTCCAACGTTTCCAATGTGAGGAAATGTAAAATTGATTATTTGCCCTGCATAAGAAGGATCCGAAATTATTTCTTGGTATCCAGTAATAGAAGTATTAAAACAAACTTCTCCAGTGGTTGTACTTTCATAACCAAAGCCATGTCCTTTGAAAAAGGTCCCATCTTCTAAAACTAAAACGCCTGTAGGATTAATCTTTTTAAGATTATCTTGCGATGTATGGTTTAAATTTGTTTTTACTACCAAATACAACTCATGAGTTAAAGGGTTTTACTATAAAACATGATTTTGCGCAAGATATGAAAAAGAATTTATCTCGTCAAGATGGAATTTTTTTCTTTTGAAGAATTTTGATCTGTGCAGTAAGTTGATATTTTTATAATTCATGTCACTTCGAAAAAAAATAAACGACGAATTCAATTCTGCGTTAAAAAGCAAAAATAAAATTTTAGTTTCTACCTTGAGGTTAATTTTGGCCGCTATAAAAGAACGAGATATTGAGAACAGAACTAGCGGGAAAAAAGAGGAGGTTAAAGATCCAGAAATTGTAAAAGTTTTAAGAAAAATGAAGAAACAAAGGCAAGATTCCATTGATTTATATAAAAAGGGTGAAAGACAAGAATTATTAGAAGCCGAACAAGCGGAAATTAAAATTATAGATGCTTACTTACCAAAACAACTTGGCGACGAAGAAACAAAAAAAATCTGCAAAGAAGTTATAGAATCGTTAGGAGCTACAAGCATGAAAGATATGGGAAAAATTATGGGGTCTTTAAAGCAGAAATATTCTGACACAATTGATTTTTCAAAAGTAAATATAATAGTTAAAGGACTATTAAGTTCATGAAATATCCCAAAGAATATCTTGAAGAAATTAAACAAAGACTAAAAGTATCGCAGGTTGTTGGCAAATCTGTGAAACTAAAAAAAAGAGGAAAAGAATTTATTGGCTTGTCACCATTTTCAAATGAAAAAACACCTTCTTTTACAGTGAATGATGAAAAAGGATTTTATCATTGTTTTAGTACTGCCGAACATGGAAATATTTTTGATTTTTTAATGAAAACTAAAAATTACAAATTTGGAGAAGCCGTTAGAACGCTTGCTAGCGATGCTGGTATGCAACCGTATAGGTTCTCCAAACAAGATGAGGAGAAGCAAAATAGGTGGAAAGTTTATAATTTAATTTTAGAGAAATACGCTAATTTGTGTAGCGATGAACTATCATCAGGAAAATATCCCGAAATTATTAAATATTTAGATGAAAGAAAAATAACTAAAAAAGAAATTATATTTTTTAAAATAGGTTATGCGCCAATAAAAAGCAATTTTTACGACTTACTAAAAAAAGAATTTAAAGAGGATCAAATAAATTCATCTGGAATTTTTTATTTAGATGAAATAAAAAAAATATATATCGATAGGTTTAGAGGTAGAATAATTTTTCCAGTGAAAAATATTAATAATTCCATTTTTGCTCTTGGGGGAAGATCTTTATCCAAAAAAAGTTTCGCAAAGTATATCAATTCTCCTGAGACAGAATTTTATAAAAAAGGAAATAATCTTTATAACATAAATTTTGCAAAAAACTGCAGAAACCAAGCAGAGCAAATATTTGTAGTAGAAGGTTATATGGACGTTATAACTCTTCATAAATTTGGCATAGAAAATGTTGTTGCAAATCTTGGCACTGCGATGACTGAAAGACAACTAGACTTAATATGGAGATTTTTTAAAAATCCAATTATTTGTTTAGACGGTGATATAAGTGGACGCAAAGCTGCATTAAGAGCAGCAGAAAGATTATTTCCTTTGATGAAAGCAGGATTTAATATTTATTTTTTAACTTTACCAGAAAATTTAGATCCTGATACTTATTTAAATCAAAAAGGCAAAGAATCTTTTTTAAAATTTTCAGAGAGCAAAATAGAAATAAAAGATTTTATTTGGGATTCATACTATAATGAAGTAGACAAAAACAATCCAAGCTCACTCACATTGTTTGAAAAAAAAATCAAATCTCTTTGCAATGAAGTTAAGGATAAAACTTTAGCTAAGTACTACCTTGATAATTTTTTGAAAAAAATTAACAGTCTTACACCTATTTTAAATTCAAAAAAATATAAATTTTCGAAATTTAGAGAAATGACAGTTCCTCTTCAAGTTACTAAAGATATATATAAACAAAGAAAAAAGTTTGAAGAACAGGAATTAAAAGAGCTATCAATTTTATATTTAATAATAAGCAATTTAGATATATTTAGAAAAAATATTGAATTGATATCAGAAATCAATTTTTCAAATCACTTAATTGTAGAATTTAAACAAAAAATCATTGAGTGTTTAACCTCAGAGAAATACTTTGATAGAAAAGTTTTAAAATTAGATGATTTTGATCAAAAATATCAAGAACTTATAAAAAGTATAAACAAAAATGCACCAGTAAAAATTATTTCACAGAACCAAAATGAAGAAAAAATTTTGTTAATATTTGAAGAAATTATGAATGAAATTAAAGAAATTGACTTAAGAAAAAAAATTGAATCTCTTGAAGATAAAGTTTCTCTAAATCTTGATGAAAAGCTTTATTCTGAGCTTTTGTCATTAAGAAATCAGTTAAAAGGTGGTTAAAAAAGCTATAGATTTTATTAATTTAGTTATTATATATAAGTTCGCCATTGGATTATAAATAATGAAAAATACATCAGAAAAGAAAATTACAAAATCCTTCGAAAGATTATTAGACAAAGGAGTTCATAGAGGTTTTATTACTTATGAAGAACTGGGCAAATCTCTTGGCAAAAGAAACATTAGTCAAGAAAATATAGAAAAAGCTTTTTTATATTCTTTTGATAACAAAGTTTGTCTCGTTGAAAAAAAATCAGATTATCGCCTAATTAAGAAAAAACAAACAAGCTCAAACGAAAGTGAGAAAAGTTCTGAACAGGATAAAAGTGATGATCCTATAAGAATGTACCTAAGAGAAATGGGAGGAGTTGAGCTTCTTTCTCGAGAGGGTGAAATTGCTATAGCAAAAAGAATAGAAGCTGGGAAGAATGTTATGATAAATGCACTTTTACAAAGTCCTCTAACAGCAAAAAAAATTTTTGAATGGAAAGATAAGCTAGAAAAAAATGAAATTTTAGTTAGAGAAATTATAGATATAGATTCAACTTACCTTGATTTAGACTCTGAAGGAGAGGATGCAAACCAGAAAAAAAATAAATTAAAAAACAAATTAAAAGATAAAAAAGAGGAAGATGAAAAATCAGACAAAGACAAAGACAAAGAAAAAGATGGGAACGATAAAGACAACACATATTCTGAAGATGATGAATTCAATCCTTCTCTGGCTGCAATGGAAGAAGAAATTAAACCCCAAGTCATTTCTACTATTCATTCTCTTTCAAAACAATATTCAAAACTAATTAAGTATCAAAATGAAAAGTTAGAATGTGTTTTAAGTGGTAAAGAATTTTCTCGATCAAAAGAAAAAGCTTTCAAAGAAATTCAAAATCAAATATCTTTAAAAATAAAAACGTTACAATTAAATCCTACAATATTAGAAGAATTAGTTAAGGAACACTATCAAGAGAATAAAAAAGTTGTTGGACTAGATGGTCTTTTACTTAGATCAGCAATGGAGAATAAAATATCAAGAGAAGAGTTTCTTAAATACTATATAGGAAATGAAATAAATCCAAATTTCCAATCATTTCTTAATGAAAACATACTCTGGAAAAACTTTTTTAAAAAAAAGAAAAAAGAATTTTCTGAAATTAGAGATAGGCTAATAGAATTTAGTAAAAAAATTGGCTTGTCAGTAAGTGAGTATAAAGTTTTAGTTAGTAGAATTCAAAAAGGAGAAAAAGAGGCTCGAGTTGCCAAAAAAGAAATGGTAGAAGCTAATTTAAGATTAGTGATATCAATAGCAAAAAAATATACAAATAGAGGTCTACAGTTTTTAGATTTAATTCAGGAAGGTAACATTGGGTTAATGAAAGCGGTAGATAAATTCGAATACCAGAGAGGTTATAAATTTTCAACTTATGCAACTTGGTGGATTAGACAAGCTATTACTCGATCAATAGCAGACCAAGCAAGGACAATTAGGATACCAGTGCATATGATAGAAACAATTAATAAAATAGTAAGAACATCAAGACAAATTTTGAGTGATCTGGGAAGAGAACCAACTCCAGAGGAGCTTGCAAAAAAATTAGCTATGCCATTAGATAGGGTCAGAAAAGTTTTAAAAATCTCTAAAGAACCAGTTTCATTAGAAACTCCTGTAGGCGATGAAGAAGATAGTAGTCTCGGTGATTTTATAGAAGATCAAAATGCTCTGCAGCCTCTAGACGCCTCAATAAGATCTAACTTAGGAGAATCTACAACTAAGATATTGGCCACTTTAACTCCAAGAGAAGAAAGAGTTTTGCGTATGCGATTTGGAATTGGAATGAATACAGATCACACTTTAGAGGAAGTAGGTTTACAATTTTCAGTTACAAGAGAAAGAATAAGACAAATTGAAGCTAAGGCCTTAAGAAAACTTAAACATCCCAGCAGATCTAAACATTTAAAAAGCTTCTTAGAGAAATAAAAATTTGATCTTTAATGATTAAATTACTTTGGAATACTGAATATCAAAATCTACCAGATCCAAACAATCCTACAAAGCAGGATTTAGTGGACAATAAATGGGGTATTTATCATAAAAAAAATTCTGACAGATGGATTTTTAATATTTTAAAGAATGTAAAATTTAACATTATAGATGATGAAAAAAAATTAAAGAAAGAAGATATTCTTATAATCGTAGATTCTAGTCCAGAAAAGAAAAAAGAATTTTATATAAAACTAAAATTAGCGTGTAATAAAATTTTTCTAATACATTTAGGCGATGAATCAGGGATACTTGATTTAAGTAGTATTTATGATGGTTTTAACTTTGTTTGGCGATCATTCTGTCTTAGAAGATTTTTTGACAATAAAAAAGTTAAATGTATACCAATTGGATATAAATCAGGAGTTCATTTAAATAAAGAAATTAAGAAAAAATATAAGTGGTCTTTTATTGGCACTCCACATAGATCAAGTAGACATGATTTACTATTTCAATTATCACAAATAAAACCTTCGTTTTGCCATATAACAAAAAAATTTAACGAAAAGATTATTGATAGCTTAGAAATGAGTAAAGTGTTGTCTTCAACGGAATTTATACCTTGTCCAAATGGTTTCTTTCATCCCGAAACATACAGACTTTATGAAGCTTTGGAATGTGGGTGTATACCAATTGTAGAGAATGCTTTTCAATACTATGATCGTCTTTTTCCAAATAATCCATTTATTAAAGTCGACAAATGGATAGATGCAAAATCTATAATTAAAGATTGGAACGAAGAACAAATAAATAAAAAAAGAAAAGAATGTCAATTATGGTGGCATAAATATCAAAAACAACTTCAAGAAGACATACTTAATACAATTACATTATGAAAGATAGCAAATTAGATAAAATTGAAATATTTATTAAAGAGCAAAAAATTTCTGAGGCTCAATTTGAATTATCAAAATTAGGTAAAGAATATGAAAAAAATCCAGACTATCTTTTTTTAAGAGGAAAGGTTTTTTATTTAAATAGATTATATTATGCAGCGATAGACGCATTGCTAATAGCTTTAGAATTTGAAAAAAATAATAAAATTTATAATTTGATCGCTGAAATTTACGGAGTAATTGGAAATAACGAATTAAAAAAAAAAATTATGGATTTAAATTTAAGATCAGAAGCAATCAAATCGCTAAAAGAACAATTATACGGAATTTATAGAAAATAATTAAATTTAAAAAATTACTAATTTTCTTTATAATTTTTTATTTCTTTAATTATATACCTTGGTCTTCCTCTTGTCTGTTCGTGAATTCTTGCTATATAGAGGCTCGAAATTCCAATTGTAATTAATATTATTCCTGAAAAAAAAGATATTGAGATTAATAATTGGGTAGTACCTGGTACTGCTAATCCAATAAATTTTTGATAAAAAGCATAAAAAATTAAAATCACTGAAAATAAAAAAGTAATTAATCCTAAAATAATTCCTAAATATAATGGGGCTAAAGAAAAACTAGTTATGCCTCTAATAAATTCTAAAGTTGGCCCGACCGATGAAAATAGTGGAAATTTAGACTTTCCAGCAGGTCTACTTTCTAAAACATATTCAACAAAAGTCTGTTTGAAACCAACCCAAACAGACAATCCTCTAACATAGGGATTATATTCATGAGGATTTCTTATATGCTCTATTGCTCGCCTTGAAATAAGTTTAAAATCCCCAGCATCTAAAGGAAGTGGTATATAAGATAATTTATTTATTATCCTGTAAGCAATCTTAGTTAAGAATATTTGTAATTTACTTTCTCCTAACCTTTTAGTTCTGACAGTATGAACTACATCAAAACCATTTTCAAACTTCTCAATAAGCTTAGGAATAAGTTCCGGAGGGTCTTGTAGATCTGCCTCCATATATATAACACAATCTCCTGAGCAATTATCAAATCCAGCTAAAATACAAGGTGCATTTCCGAATCTTCGAGACATATTTATTATTTTTATTGGATATTTTTTTTGAAGATCGATTAATAATTTTTCAGACGAGTCAGAAGAGTCATCGTTTACAAAAATCATTTCATATTTCCAATTATTTAACTTTTCAACTGTTTTAGAAACTCTAGACACGAGTTCAGGAATAATCTCTTGTTCATTTCTAAATGAAAATATTATAGAAAGTAATTTCATAATTTCTTTATTTTTTTAAAATAAATTTTTTTTTTTTAATTAAATGTAAAGCTTTTTTTGAAGGAAGCCCAGTTATTTGGCAAGTCCATTTAGGAGAAATTCCAACATTTGCTGATAAATGATACATTCCATAATTCCAAGTATATATATCTCCAGCTTTCCATTGAGAAAGAACATTATTACCCACTTGGATTATATGCCCCCAATCCCAATCTTCTAAAAATAATAAATATCTTTTTATTTTCTTTGAATCTGCATTATTTAAATTTCCTTTTTTTTTTACTCCACCGTATGCATCAAAATGCCAAGGATTTGTATTTCCTGGATTTTGTTTGAAGCAAGCAATAGTCACATAATCTAGTCCACAGATATTTTTTAGTTTATCAAATTCTTCTGGCAGCTTGTCTCTATTATCTATCCACTGAGTATATTTAGAGTTATGTTCATTATAACCATGTTTTATATGATCTAATTTTGATGCAGCTTTACTTTCAGGATGTAATTGAGTTGGAATTAACTTTCCATTCTTAATATCTTCTTTATAAAGTTCAGTAGAAATTTCCTCTTTTTTTTTTTCGAGTTTTTCTTTTATTTTAGAAAAATCAAAATTCATAATTCTACCAACATATTTACAATCTTTAGATTTAACAGATGGATTATAATGCCAATCTTTTTTTGATTTTTTATATTCTAGCAAGCTTTTAAATTCTTTAGGCATTTTTAATACTCATATTTCCCAATAATTTTGAAATACAAACTCTTCTCCACTCTGTTCCTCTGTCATGATCGTTAAACATTTTATTTTTTTTATCAGTTATACCAAAAATAACGCAGTCGCTAGGATTTAATTTAAGTTCTCTACAAATTTTTAACTGTTTTTCTCTAAAATTGTTTTGATTGTAATCAGGTTCAAATTTTTTACACAGTTCATATCCCACTCCGGCTGAAATTTTTGATACCATATCCATACTTGTAAAAATATCTACCGGATCATCGTTATTTATTTTTTTACACCTTAGTCCTATTCGCAACCTTTCTGTTCCATAAAAAGCTTTACTCATACTAAAAGATAATCCCTTTATACAAGGTCTATCTAAATCAAAATCAATATTCCTGCAAACTGAAAAATAAGCACAATCTATAAAAACTGGAACATTTAGATCGTCACAAATTTTTATAATATTTTCCATTTCAGGATGTTTTGTCCCACAATCACTAAATGGTAAAGATATTATTAAAGCATCATTTTTTTTTATTTTATCATCTTCAATGTAAGTCCAACCTGGATAATTGTTTCTCCACGATAGGGTATGATATTTAAACTCACCTTTAAAGCATCTCATTCTTCTATTTTTATTTTCGGCATAAAAAAAATCAAATGATTGTGTTGTACCATGAACAAAACTTAAAGATTTAAATTTTTTCAAACCGTGTAAATTATTTAACTTACTTGACTGTATCCATTCAAAGTAAATATTTAAAAAATTATTTAATATTTTTTCATCATGTAAATATTTTGAACTGAGAGATTTTGATATAAATTCAAAAACCTCTTTATTGGGTATTGGACCAGATTTTTTACCATTAAATTTCATACTAACCGAATATAACAGGAGTATTAAATAACATATGATTTCAAGAATTGTGAATTCTTTTATTTTTTTTCAATTCTAAGCTATCGTATTTTTCAAATTTATTAATTTTATCAAAAATATTTACCTTATATTTATTTTCAAAATATTCTTTTTTGATCATTTTATTTTTTTCTTCCCTTTTAATTTTTTCTAAGATTTTGTTATCAAAATCTATTTCATTTTTTATATTATCACCCTTTCTAGCCCATATAACTTTCCTTCTTGTAAATTCCCAGTAATTATTTTCAAAATTTTTTGTATTTACAGTTTTTACAGAGTTTTCAATTCTCTTTAATTTTACACTTTTAGAACCAGAATTAACGTAAAATAAATATTCAGCAATATTATATTTGAAATTTACTTGTCTATTATCCATATTAATTCTAGGCATTCTTAGATCCTGGTACATAAATATTTCATCAATTATTTCATGGTTTTTTTGCCATTTTTCTTCTCCAACCAGATTTCTAACCAAATTTTTTAACTCTCTATAAAAAACACTAAAATTTTGAGAAACTTCTAGAAATATAATTTCTTCAATATCTAAATATACATCACTATATTTTTTATTATAAATTGCTCTTCCTTTTCCTTTTAACAGATCTTCTATCCAATTATTAGTTCTGAATATTAAATTAGTATATATAAATGGATGATCTTTTTCGTTTGCTTGATCACAAATAAATTTGACTAGATCTTTGCCAGATATTTTCAATTCATTAGCTAGATAATTCATAATATAAAATCCTAATTTAAAACTATGAATTACAAGTAACACTACTGAAAATAAGTTGCTTTTTTTCCAATCTTTCTTATTCATAGTTGATGTTTCTATTACAATTTCTTCATATTCTCTCAACCACTCTTGTTCTCTTGGCGAACAGTGAGTTTCTAGCAACTCTATTTTTTTAGTTTTGATACCGTGTTTTTTTTTGTAAGATTCTTCATTCAGTTCAGTATTTGGATAAACTTGTGTTTGGTAAATAAATATGTGGTTATTAATATTAGAATGTAAAAGATATCCTAATCCGTCTATCCAACTTTCATAAGTTTCCCCAGGTAATCCCAAGATCATTTCTGCATAAACAGGTATTTTTAAACTATTAAATCTTCTTTCTAACTCAGAGTAAGGTTCTAATTTAATATTATCTCTTTTGACATTTTTAAGAGCTTCTTTCGAATTAGATTGTCTTGCTAATGTAATTCCCTTTTCTAAATCGTAAACATGAAGCATATTTGCTATTTTAAAAATTTGTTCGCTAGTATTTTTTCCCCAACAAGTTCTAAATTTTTCCGGGTATCCAGATTCAATTTTTTTTTCAATTAATTTTTCAGCAATTTTTATATCCCTTCTGTGCATACCAAAATTAGAATCAGCATTAAAAAGATATTTTATTTTTTTTTTCGCCACCCAATCTATTTCAGCAAAAACACGTTCTAGTGAATGAAATCTGTATTTCGTAGTATTTCCTCCTTTTCCCCAATAGCAATATGTACAAAGAAAAGGACAGCCTCTGTTAGTTTCTATAATAGCTTGATAATTATGGTTATTTACATCTTTTACTAAATAATCAAATTCTCCTTCCAGGTAAGGTGATGGGTATATATCCATATCTTTAATAAAAGGAAATTTTTCATAATTTATAATGCATTTTTTTGATTTTTGATCTCTAAAAGCTACATTTGGAATTTTTGAAAAATTTGATTTATCTTCAAGATATCTTAAAAGTATTTCATTAAATGCATCCTCACCCTCAGCTCTAATAGCAACATCTATAAATGGATAATTTTTAAAATATTCATCTGGCTGGTGTGGACAACTAGCGCCTCCAAATATAATTAAAGTTTTAAATTTTTCTTTTAAAATTTTTGCAACTCTTAAGCATAACTGTTCATTCCACATTGCAATAGAAAAAACAGCAATATGAGGAATTTCTTTATAGTAATTTTTTATTATATTTTCTGGTGTTTCTGGATGAAAAATAAATTTATGAAATTTAAAATTATTTTTAATTTTAACATTTTTCTTTGCATTTGCAGATAAAATTCCCGATACAAGAGGAAGGTAAGTTACTCCCCCCGAGCCCATAAGCAAGTTGTATTCATTAAAAAAAACATTAATTTTTTTTATACTATTATTCTGATTCATTAACACTTAATTCTCCACGAACTTTATTAATAAATTTTGATAGAATCTCTCTTTCTTCGGGTGAAAAAATACTTTCTTTTTGGTTAGCTGACTTAATTTCATCTTTTATTTTATTTAAAATTTCTTGTCTTCCTTGTTTATTATAAAGGTAATTTTCTACTTTGCCTTCATAATCTTTTAATATTTGTCCTAAGGTGAATTGAAAAAGCAAATAAGAAGCAATTAGTACAATTAAAGTTTTATAAATAAATAATTTCATGAAAATATTTCTATAAATATTAAGGCATATTATATTTAAAATCAATTCAAATAAGTTTAATACTTTTTATAAATTGTATTGATTGAAATGCCATCGATTTTTATTTCATGAAATATTTCAAAATTTTTTGGAGCAATAAATTCATCAGGTCTTGTTATGCCCCTCCAATCTCTGAAATTATTAATAATATAATCAGCATCATTAATATCGTTAGTTATTGAGATTTTTTGTCTATTAGTATTTTTAAGAATATTTTTACTTAGGTTAAGATCGGTTGTGCTTAAATTAAAAATTTTTACTTTTCCATCTTCTTTTTCAGCAATATATTCTAAGGCGTGTTTGTTACTTGTTCCTGAAAAATCCATCTCAAATTTTTTATTAAAATTCTTTCCAGCGAAAAAATTAAAATAAATATTTTGGTGCGGGTGATTTTTATACATCCAGTAGATATTAGGAATAATTAAGGCTAATATTAATATATATAAATAATTATTTTTTTTTTTAAAAAAATAAATCCTTATCAAATTTAGACCAAACATAGAAATTAATAATAAACTTGGGTAGATGAAAAAAAGATGTCTCCAACTATCATAAGAAATTGATTTAAAATTGACTGCAACTATTAGAGGAATAATAAAAGTTAATAAGAAAATTAAATCCTGTAACTCTCTATTGCTTCTCCACAAATCTATATATGAATCATTTTTTTCTATTTTTAATAATCTCTTTGTCGTTCTTAAAAAAAGAAAAATAAAACCTATGGCAAATAAAGATAAATATAATAAAGGTGTGCTAACTAAAATCCAAACCAAATGATAATGCCACGGTGGGTTAGTTGCAAATATGTATTGACCTAAATAAAAAGTATGTATGGTAAGAATATGGTCACCAAGGAACTTAAAAGAAAATAAAAAATTTTTTAAAGGATCGCTCCATAAAAATGGCCAAAACAAAAATATAAAAACTGGAAACAATATTAAAAAAGTTATTAGAGGATTTATATTTTTTTCTTTATTTTTTTCGATCCGGAAAATATTTATAATATAAAAAATTATAATTATAGAAGGTAATATTAAGCCTAAAATTCTCACATTAATCATAAGTGCAGAAAAAATTGCAAATATTGTGCTAGTTTTATAATTTGGTTTTTCTAAAAAATTTATTGCTAAATATAAATTGATTATAAAAAAGGACATAAAAATTATATCCTTATTATTATAAAAACTATTGGCAAATATTTTTGGACTTGCTACTAACATTATAGTGCCAAGAATAGAAATAATCCAAGAATTGTATCTTTGTTTTATTAATAAATAAAAAAAATAAGAAGATATGAAAAAAAATAAAAAAGTAGAAAAGTGTCTTAATAAATAATATTGCCTACTATCTTCAATTTGGAAAATAAATTCCAAAAATGCCATAGGGAGATCAAATGCGACACCAGAAGTTGGAATTATATCTAGACTTGGATGCTCAGACAACTGTCCTGAAATAATTTCTTTAATTTTTGGTATATTTTCCGGTGAAAAAATTTTAAATACAGATTCAAGTGACAAAAATCCAACAACTCTAGTATTGTCTTCATCTATTGATATTCCATAATCTGAAAATATAAAAATTCCAATAAAAAAAAATATTACAAAAAATATAAATGTTAGTAATTTGTTATTTGAATTTAAAAATGTTGACATTTTGCAATTATAACACTTAAAAAATATAAATAAAATTAACTAAACTAAGCACAATTTACTCAATAATTTCTTAAACTTGAAACAGATATAAAACTCAAGTAAAAGCTAATTTATTAGAGGGCCTGTAGCTCAGCTGGTCAGAGCAGTACACTCATAATGTATTGGTCCCAGGTTCGAATCCTGGCGGGCCCACCAAATATATAAAAATATGGCAAATATATTTTCAATGGTTACTTTAAAAGGTTCTAATTTTTATACGAAATATGCCATTAAATCTTTTTTTCAAAATACTAAATTAGAAAATGAAGATGAATTTTTATTAATAAATAATGATCATTGTAACACTGATGAGTTTTCTATTTATAATAGGATAAGAATAATTAATAATGAAACACCATTTAGCTTTGCAGAAAATGTAAACCAAGGGATTAGTCTTGCTATAAAAAATAAAAAAAATCTTATTTTTTTAAACAATGATATAATTTTTACAAAAGATTGGTTTAATCCTTTAAAATTAGAGTTAAAAAACATATCTATTCCAGTATCAAATCAATTATTTCAATATAATTCAGCTTGTGAAAAATTGAAATTAATCCCCACAATGCGATTTGACCAATTTAATGAAAATTATGATTTGCTAAATGATATTACAGCAGCGCATAAAAAAAAATTTAAGGCAAATCAAAAATTTCAAACTTTGTTAATGCCATTTTATTGTTTTAAATTACCTTACGACATATTAAATAAAATAGGATATTTTGATCAGTCTTTCGGCAAAGGAGGCGGGGAAGATATTGATTATAGAATCAGGTGTGCAGTTAAGGGATATGAGGTTAATTTTTTATTGGATAGCTATCTGCTTCATTTTCATGGAAAATCAACATGGGACGGAATTGAAAGCAAGCAAGAAACTGAAGAAAGAAATAGAATATATATAAACACTTTCAAAAAAAAATGGGGAGAAGAAATAACACAAATATTTATAATGAGAAATAATTTTTCCAATATACTATCTAAACAGAAAATTGAAGATGAATTTAAACAAAGAAAATTTGGTGAATTAATTAGAAAATTATTATAATTTTATTATTTTCTTATTTCATCAAAAAATTTTTTCCATTCGATAGACCTAACATCCCAAGAATATAAATAATTGATAGACTGGCGTTGAAGTTTAAGTTTTTCTTGATTTTCTTTTGACCAAAAGTTTTCAATACTGTTAAGAAGAGTTTTTCCATATTTTTTTTCTAAATTTTCAAAATTTCTATCAAATCCAACAAAAGTTCCAAAAGGCGCACAAGTTTCATAAAGTGCTCCTAAATTTGTTGTAACTATTTCACAACCTGCTGCCATAGATTCAATTGCTGAAATGCAGCTCGTTTCTGGCCATATACTTGGAAAAGAATAAATGTGTGTTTTTTTTAGCAATTCAATTATTTTTTTGTTTTCAACAAAACCCAAATAATTAACATTTTTCAAATTTTTGCATTCATTGAATAAATTTGTATATTGCTTAGCATAAACACTATCAAAGCTCTTTCCATAGATTTTTGTTGAAGAACAAACATTAAGCTCAACATTATTTTTTAAATTTAAATTCTTAAAAATATTTAACAAATTAGCCAAACCTCTCCAAGGAGTTGTGTGATAAATTAAATTTATTTTATCTTTTGGTTTTTCTTGGAATTCAATTTTTTCGATAGCGTTTTTGATTACTAATGATTTGGTTTCTGGTATTTTAAATTGATAAACAAATTTTTCGAAGTTCCAATTAGAATTAAATACTATATAATCTATTTTATCTGTATAATCTTTTGAACCTAAATTTTGAGCTTCTTTTTGGTTAACAAAGTGTTGCATCCAAAGTACATTAATTCTTTCTTTTTCCAATAAGTCATAATCAGTATTATTTAGGATTAAATTTATGTTTTTAAAACTCTCATCTGGAAGATACTTTAGTAAAAGTCTTAGCTGACTTTCACTTCCACCAGAAGACTCATTAAATACTATTGGTCTAGTTGAATCATTATTTAGTTTTTTTATAATTCTAGATTTTTCTTCCACGGATAAAATTTAGTAGGCTATTTTTCAACAAATTTTTTTAAACTAATAAATAATTTTTTTACGTCTCCATTATTTGTTTCTATCACCGAAGTAAACTCTTCTTTCTGAGTTCTTGCTAGGCTTAATCCTTCTATTATTAAGTCTCTAATCAATGGCTTGTCAGGATTTTTCGTGTATACGCGCCAGTCGATTTTAACCTCTGGTTTTTTATCGGTAGCAAGCAGCAAACTTCTTACTATCGTGTACTTTTCATTTATGATTTCAGCAGAAAGGACTTCAATTTTGGGATCTGAGTAATCTGATAGTCGAGATGTAAAACTTTTTAAGAAGTATTTTTCAAACAGTTCATGGTACTGATTTAATTCTTCTTCATTAAGTTGTTTTCTATATTTTCCAAGAGAATAATATCCCACCCCTTTAATATCAACGGTTTTAAGAGCCATTTCTGATAGTTTTTTTGTTTTAAATTCTTTAGTGTTTGATGCCACGAGTATTTGTTTTGCTTCATTAACTATTTCAGTAATAAATTGTTTTGGATCATTACTATATGAAAGACATATATTAGGTACAATAAAAATAAAAAAAGAAACAATGAAAAAATTTTTTTTCATAAATTAGACCTTTATTATAATTAATTAGCTTCTATTTCTTCCCAATCGCTATCATCTTGGGTAGCTACCGCAGATTCTGAGTTTGATATTTTTTTATTCCTATTTTGTAGATACAAACTTTTCACAGATGCATAAAGGTCTATGGAATTTTCTTCCAGGCTATCAAATGATTCAATATTTTTTGCTCTAAAATCAACTGCTCCTGTGCTTCTGTAGTACCAGTAATTATGTTCAGAAAAAGTACGATCTTCAACTTCTGTGTTATGAGTAATTTGATAAACTGGATCTAAAAATA
>CACFOC010000010.1 GCA_902567945.1 uncultured Pelagibacteraceae bacterium
TTAAAAAAAATTGTATCTGATTTAAATTTTGAATTTGCTTTTGGACAACATTCAGGTGTTATAGATTCCAGTAAAGATTTTCTTGAATTGCCAAGATTTCCAATAAATGAAAAATATGGTGAGTTGAAAAGATTTAAATCTATAATTCAAACTTTGCCTTTTCCTTATGAAAAAATCACACCAGAAAACCGATATATTAAAGGGGATGAAAACCCACCAAAAGTTAAAATTAAATTTTTCAAAGATTTAATCGATGTTAAAAATATCACATGTTATTCAAATGAAGGAAATATTTGGAGAAAATCAGATATTAAATTCACTAATGAAAATGAATTAGAAATCTTACTTAAGGAAAAATTTAAAAGTGAAAGAGGTAGAATTAACTGTTCTCTTTGGGCAGAAAAAAATAGATGGAGATGGTTAGGTATTCAATATGTTATTGCAGAATATTAACAATTTTATAAGGCAACATCATTTCGCATTTTTGTAGTCAATAAATTGGCCCTATCAAAATCTGTTAATGAATTTCTATTTATAATGTCTTCCAGAATTACTACATATTTTTCTCCTATTTGAGCATAATTTTTTAAATATTTTGTTAATTCTAATCCATTAATTATTTTCTTGTCTTGTCTTAATTGAGCTCTTGCTTCTCTAAATTCAGTATATGCTTTATGTGTATTTAAATTATTCTTGTATGCCCTAACTGAAGCTTTGAGTATTTGAAATTGTAATATTTTATGAGTTGAATTTGGATCTGATTTTTTTGGCGAAATACCTTTTTTGCTATATGTCCATTGACCAAATAATGCATTTCCTTCAAGTGCGAATCTTGATGTTCCCCATCCACTTTCATTTGCTGCTTGTGCTATAGCAAGAGAAACTGGGATAATATCCATTCTTATTTTGAGTTTAGTTAAATCTTGATCTTCAATTTTATATTCTTTAAATCTTCTTTTAAGCCAAACTCTTTCTCCTACAGTATTAAAATTTTTATTTATAATTTTAAAAAGTTTTTCTCTGTCTTGGGCAATTTTTTTATTTTCATTAAGTATTAAAGGTAAAATAATTTTAATAAATAATTCTCTTTTTGTCTTTGTATCTCCTAGAGTTTTAAGATCTTTGGGTAACTTGGTTAGGTATATTGGTTTTACTTTCTGCCCAGCTCTTACACCTTTTAAATCATATCCCAAATCCTCAAATAAATTTAAAGTTGTTTGAGCATTTAAGCTTATTGAATTGTCTTGTTTTGTAAACGTTTCAGATTTTTCTACTTTCTTACTTTCAGTTTTTTTTGTTTTTTTTACTAATTTATATTCTTCAGCAACATAAGTAAATTTAACCTCGTTAACAACGCTTTTGATATAAGGCCTTACCGTAATCATACATCCTATAAAAAATATAATAGATAGAGATAAATAAATATTTCTAATCGAGTTTTCTTTTAATTCTTGTTTTGCCATCGCTCTATCACTAGAGCGGTTTATTGGTAATTTAATTTTATTTTTAATTAATAATAATTCTAACTGAGAAATTGTAAGTCTTTTAGCACTTCTTGCATAACTTTTTATTTCAACCACACCATAAAGTTTTGCTAAATGAAGTAGTTGATCTCTATAAGATTTAAAAAGTTTTTCAATTTTTTTTGCCATTGCTTAGACCGCTTCCACACTCTTAACTTCAGTTATATAATGACACAAAAGATTTTGTACTCCTTGTTTAAGAGTTGCTGTAGAACTTGGACAACCCGAGCAACTACCTTTAAGTTCGACAGTAACTATTCCATCCTTAAATGACTTAAATGTTATGTCTCCTCCATCTCTAGCAACTGCTGGCCTGATTTTTGCATCTAAAATTTCATTTATTTTTTTAACTACATCGCTTGCTTCGTTTGCAACTTCAGTCTTATTTTGTTTTTTTGAATCTTTTTTTACAACAACGTTATTACCTTTTGAGTAATAATCATTAATTTCTGAAATAATACCATGTTTTAAATTTTCCCAACTTAGACTTTTTTCTTTCTTCACAGTAATAAAATCTTCACCAAAAAATACCATTAATGTTCCTTCCAATGATAAGATTTTGTTTGCTAATGGTATTTCTATATTCTTATCATTTTTTAAAAATTCTAATGACCCGACTTCTGAAACTTTTTTTCCTGGCAAAAATTTTAAAGTGTCAGGATTTGGCGTAGATTCTGTTTGAATTATCATAGTTATTAATTATTATATCAAATTTTTGTAATCAAGAAAATTTAGCAAGGCCAATAATATCATAAATCTCTTTAAGATTGTGTTTTGCCAGTATATCAGCTTTTTTTGAACCCTTTTCGAGAACTTTATGTAGGTATTTCTCATCATCCATTAATTTTTTTATTTGTTTTCCAATAGGACAAATTTTTTCGATGATTGATTCGCTTAATTTACTCTTAAAAGTTGAAAAATTTTTACCTCCAAATTCTTTCAAAACTTTATCTATTTTAACATTATTAATGCTTGCATAAATAGATATTAGATTAGTTGCTTCATTTCTATTTTTAAGTCCATTTATTTCTGAAGGAATGGAATCATTATCAGTTTTAGCTTTTTTTATTTTTTGATCTATCAAATCTTTATCATCCTTTAAATTTATTCTACTTTGATCAGAATCTTCGGATTTGCTCATTTTTTTTTTTCCATCTCTAAGACTCATGACTCTAGAAATTTCTTTTGGTATTAAAGGTTCTACGATAGGAAAATATTCACCACATTTAAAATCGTTATTAAACTTTTTTGCTATATCTCTTGTAAGTTCTAAGTGTTGTTTCTGATCTTCGCCTACAGGAACATGTGTAGCTTTATAAATAAGTATATCTGCTGCCATAAGATTAGGGTAAACCATTAGACCTACGCTGGCGTTTTCTTTGTTTGCACCCGCTTTTTCTTTAAACTGAGTCATGCGATTCATCCATCCTATTCTTGCTACACAATTAAATACCCAAGCTAGTTCGCTATGTGCTGATACGCTTGCTTGGTTAAATATAATATTTTTTTCTGGATTTAGGCCTGAAGCTATAAAACTAGCCACTGTCTCTAAAATATTTGATTTCAACTCTTTAGGATTTTGTTTATTAGTTATTGCATGTAGGTCTACTATGCAGTAGATACACTCAAATTTATTCTGTAAATCAACAAAATTTTTTATTGCTCCTAAATAATTTCCTAAATGTAAGTTTCCGGTCGGCTGAACGCCTGAAAATACCCTTTTTTTATGCATATACAAAAATTATTATCTTAATCTAATATCTTTAAATTTAAAAGCTCCCGAAAAATTTGAAATTAAAAAATAACTTATTAAACTAATTATTACTATAATAAATAAGTAAATAAATTTCCAACTTTCATTATATTCAAATTTATCTGAGAAAAAGCCTAATAACAAATATAATACTATTCCCATTACAACCACTGATAATAACATACGAGGAAATTTATAAATAAATTTTTGATCAAACTTATATAAGTCTCTTTTCTTAATAAAATAAAAATGCAGCAAAACATTAATCCAAGAAGAAATAGAAGTTGCCATTGGTATAATTATAAAACCAATTTTATTGAAAAAAGAAATGCTAATTAAAATGTTTAAAATAACAGATACTACTGACAAATAAAAAGGAGTTTTTGTATCATTCCTTGCAAAAAAATAATTAGAAAAAATTTTTAAAATAGAAAAAGCTGGTACACCAAATGCAAAAAAAGTGAGAGCTAAAGCAGTGTTGTTAACGCTTTCATTATTAAAGGATCCATACCCGAATAATGAAGTGATGATTTCTTTCGACGCAAGTATTAAAGCTACTGCTGCTGGTACTGATAAAAATAAACATAATTCTAGAGCTCTATTTTGTAAATTGCTAATTTCATTAGCATTATTATTTTTCACATATTTTGACAATTGAGGTAACATAACTGTACCAACTGCAATTCCTGCTACCGCAAGATTCATTTGATAAACTCTATCTGCATAATAAAGGTAGGATACAGCCCCAGCCTGAAATGAAGCTATAATAGTTCCAACTAAAATATTAATTTGAGTAACTCCAGAAGAAAAAATGCTTGGAAGTAATTTTTTAAAAAACAATTTAACTTTGTTATCTATTTTTATTTTAAAATCTAAAATTGGCCTGAAATTTTTTTTTACAAAAAAGAATAGAATTAAAAGTTGTAAAAGCCCCGATACAGAAACTGCATATGACAATGTTAAAACTTCAGGTGCATCAAATGACTTTGAAAAAAATAAAGCGCCTATTAATACTACATTTAATATAATTGGTGCAGCAGCAGCAGCTGCAAACTTATTATATGAATTTAATATTGCACCAAAAAAAGAAGCCAAACATATAAAAAATAAAAAAGGAAAAGTTATTCTGCTTAAGTCTATTGCAAGTTTTAATTTTTCTGGATCCTTATAAAATCCAGGTGCTATAAGAAAAATTAATTTTGGCATAAAAATTTCTGCCAACAAAACAAAAAATAGTAAAATAATAAAAAGTAAATTAAATACGTTTTTTGCAAAACTGTCTGCTTGTTTTTTATTTTTTGCTAATTCTCCAGCATAGCTTGGAATAAACGCTGCATTAAAAGTACCTTCAGCAAATAATCTTCTAAATGTATTTGGTAACCTAAAAGCTACAAAAAAAGCATCAGCAAAAAGGCTAGTTCCTAAAAAAATTGCTATTAAAATATCTCTTACGTAACCAAGTATTCGACTTATCAACGTAAAAAAACCAAATGTTGAGGTAGAAGCTATTAAGTTCATCTTGACATGTAAGCCTTATTTTTGTGACAATTGTAAGATACTTGCTTTTCAAATGAAGAAAAAGTCCAAAATAGAACGATACACAGACCAAGAAGCTTTGGATTACCACAATAGTGGAAAATCTGGGAAAATAGAAATTCTTTCTTCTAAACCAATGACAAGCAAAAGAGATTTGGCTCTTGCTTATTCTCCTGGTGTTGCAGCTCCTGTTAAACGAATAGCAGATAATCCTGACGCTGCATACGATTATACTACTAAAGGAAATTTAGTAGCAGTTATTAGTAATGGATCGGCAATACTTGGATTAGGAAATTTAGGAGCGCTAGCATCAAAACCAGTTATGGAAGGTAAAGCAATATTATTTAAACGCTTTGCTGATATTGACTCTATAGATTTGGAAATTGATTCATCAAATGCCAATGAGATTGTTAGTTGCATAGCAAGTCTCTCAAAAAGTTTTGGAGGTATAAATTTGGAAGATATAGCTGCTCCAGATTGTTTTGTTATAGAACAAAAATTAAGAGAAAAATTAGACATTCCAATATTTCATGATGATCAGCATGGTACAGCAATTATAACTTTAGCTGCGTTAATTAATGCATTAGATATATCAGGAAAATCACTTAAAAATATTAAGGTTGTTGTAAACGGTGCTGGCGCATCAGCTATAGCCTGTACAAATTTATTTAAAAGTAGCGGGGTACCAAATGAAAATGTAATCATGATAGACAGAAAAGGAGTTTTGTATCGAGGAAGAGATAGTCTTGATCAATGGAAATCAACTCATGCAATAGATACTAAATTAAGAACTTTAAAAGAGGCAATAAAAGGTGCAGATGTATTTTTAGGTTTGTCTACAAAAGATGTACTTACAAAAGATATGGTAAAATCAATGGCAAAAAATCCAATTATTTTTGCATGCGCAAACCCTGATCCTGAAATTAACCCTGAAGATGTGCATGAAGTAAGGGAAGACGCAATTGTGGCAACTGGTAGATCTGATTATCCAAATCAAGTTAATAACTTAATAGGATTTCCATATATTTTTAGAGGAGCTTTGGATGTCAGAGCAAAAACAATTAATGAAGAAATGAAAGTTGCCGCAGCACACTCAATAGCTGAACTTGCGAGAGAATATGTTCCTGATGAAGTTGTAGCTGCAATGGGTGGGGAAAGACCAACTTACGGAAAAGAATATATAATTCCATCAACTTTTGACCCAAGATTAATTAGCGTGATACCAGTTGCGGTAGCTAAGGCTGCAATAAAAAGTGGAGTAGCTAGAAAAAAGATAGAAAATTTTGAAATTTATAAAGATCAATTAAAACAAAGACTAGACCCATCAACAACAATTATGCAAGGTGTAAATACTCAAATAAAAAAATCTCAAAAAAAAGTTGTTTTTGCTGATGGTGAGGATGAAAATACATTAAAAGCAGCAATAGCTTTTAAGAGTAATGGTCTTGGAATTCCAATATTAATAGCAAAAGAAGAAATTGTTAAACAGAAACTTAAGGAAATTGGTTTGGATGAAAATTATAAAATAAAAATAGTAAACTCCACTGATAAAGAAAAAAGGGAAAAATATGTAAAATTTCTTTACGGGAAATTGCAAAGAAAAGAAGGTTTGCTTGAAAGAGACTGTGATAGATTAGTTAGAAACGATAGGGTTATTTGGGGAACTTGTATGGTTTCATGCGGAGATGCTGATGCTCTGGTTACAGGTAACACAAGAAGATATACATCAACTTTGGATAAAGTAAAACGCGTAGTTGATCCCAGATCAGGAGAAATAATATTTGGTTTAAACATTATGGTTAATAGAGGTAGAACAGTTTTTGTATCAGATATAACTGTTCATGAAATCCCCTCAGCAGAACAACTTGCTCAAATAGCCATATCATCTGCTAGAGTTGCAAAATTATTTGGTTTTGATCCAAAAGTTGCTCTCTTATCTCATTCTACATTTGGTACTCCAAAAACTAAATCTACAAAAAATATGAGAGACGCAGTTGAAATTCTAAAGGAAAAAAAAGTTGATTTTAAATTTGATGGCGAAATGCAACCAGATGTAGCTTTAGATGAAAAATATAGAGATCTTTATCCATTTTCAGAAATAGTGGGTAATGCCAATGTTTTAGTTATGCCTGGGAGACATAGTGCTGCTATTTCATTTAAATTAATGAAAAGCTTAAGTGCAGTAAAAGTAGTTGGTCCTTTACTAGTTGGTCTAGGAGAACCAATCGAAATTGCTCCATTAAGATCATCTACCAGCGATATACTAAATTTAGCTTCGGTAGCTGCTTATTCTTCTGATATAATTGATTATAAAAAAAATTAATCTATTCTTTTTGTCTACTTAAATCTGATACTAATAAAATACTACTCACTAGTTCCTTAAGGTCAACAATTTGTTTTGATTCTTGAATTATTTCTTTTTTTTCATTTTCGTCCTGAGCGATTCCAAAAATATAAGTTTTTTGATTAATTGTATCTATATTAAAATTAGAAGATTTAATGTTTTTATTTAAAATTAAAGCTGTTCTTAACTGAGAAGTAATTAAAACATCTTTTGCTGTATTTTTAAAAGAAAATTTTTTCTTCACTTGAATATTATTCTTAACTGATCGCGCACCTTTAGTTTCCCAAGCCATTTTTGTTATTTTTAATTTTTCTTCCGGTTCATCAACTTTTCCACCTAAAAAAAATCTGCCATCAAGTACTTTTACAGAAATTGAAATAAGATATTTTTTTTCGGAAAGAGCAAGTCGAGCCTGAAGATTTTTTTGCATAATTGAATCATCTATTTGGGTACCTAATGTCCTTGGATCTAAAGCAATACTGACTCCTGATCCAAAAATACCGCTTGTGGACGAACCAACACAAGATGATAAGATAACTGAAATAAAAAATAAAATAAAAAAATTTTTCATATTTTTTTTTTTAATTTCAAACAAAATTCATAGATCATTTTTTTTGGTAAATTCTCTTTTTTAGAAATAAATTCCACAACATCTTTATGAGTATATTTTTTTAGCATTTTCTTTATTTCTATCTTAACTGATTCGTTAATTTTTTTATTAATATTTTTTACTTTAATTTTTTCAGATAAAACAACAGTAAACTCACCTTTCGCATTATCAGGTAATGGTTTAATTGATAATATATCACCCCTAATAAAAACTTCATGCATCTTAGTCATTTCTTTAGCAATTAATATTTTTCTATCTAGAAAAAAATTTTTAAACTTTGAAATGTAAAAATTAATTTTTGTGCCAGGTATGAAAAAAACTATTGAATAATTTAAATCACATAAATTATTCAATACATTATTTAATTCATTTTCTTTTTTTGTTAAAAATCCATAAAATAAGTACTTGTCGCTAAATCCACTAATACTAATCGCTGCTGTAACGGCTGATGGACCTGGAATCGGATATACATTTAAATTTTCTTCAGCACACTTATTAACAAGTATTAAACCTGGATCAGAAATAGTCGGAGTTCCTGCGTCAGATATTAATGAAACAATTTTATTTTTTTTAATTATATCAACTATCTTATTACTAATTTTTTTTTCATTAAATTTATGATAGGAAATAAGTTGATTTTTTATGTGAAAATAATTTAGTAACTTGCTTGATCTTCTTGTATCTTCGCATAAAATAATGTCTGATTTTTTTAAAACATTTAAGGCTCTAAAAGTGATATCTTCCAAATTACCAATTGGCGTAGATACCAAGTAAAGTCCTGGGCTGATTTTTTGATGTTTGCTTTCGTCCATTTGATGCCTAAATTACATTTTATTATATTTAAGCTAATTTATATTTATGAAAAAATTATTTACCTTTTTAATACTAACTTATTTATTATTTACAATAAATAGCGTCGCATCCAATCAAAATATAAGCGAGGGTAACTCAGAAAATGAAAAAGTCTTAAAAATAGGTATTCTACTTCCGCTATCTGGTGAATTTCAACTAACTGGTCAATCTTTCTTAAATGCAATTCAATTAGCGCTCTATGATATATCAAATGAAAACATAAAAATTTATCCTAAAGATAGCAAAGCAAACGCTTTGGATGCTTACAAAGCTGGAAAAGAATTTGAGGAACTTGGTGTCGAGGTTGTTATAGGCCCTATTTTTTATGATAGTTTAGAAAAACTTAATGAGATAAATAATATAACTTTTATTTCGTTCACTAACGAAACACAAAAAATTCCAAAAAATGTAATTGCCTTCGGTATTAACATTGAATCTCAAATGGCTGCTTTGAAGAAGTACTTTAAAAAAATAAAAATTTCAAAAACTTTATTATTATCACCGAATGCTAAGTTTGTTAATCAATCAGAGTCTATTGCTAAAAAAGATATACTAAAATTTTATAGAACTTATACATATGATACTAATCCAAAAAAAATAACAGGTGAAATAGAAAAAATTACCAATTATAGAGATAGAAAAAAAGATTTAGAAAGAAGAATTAAAATACTTGAAAAATCAGATTTGTATAAACATGAACAAGAGTTAAAACAATTGGAACAAATGCATACTTTGGGAAAAGTAAATTTTGATTCTGTTGTTATAATAGATTTTGGGGAAAGATTAAAAAGTGTCTTAACCTCTTTTATGTTTTCTGATGTTCCTAGTGATGAGGTAAATTTTTTTACTATAAATCAATGGTTTGATGAAACTTTCTTTAATGAAAGTGCTATGCAAAACTTGCATTTTCCATCTATCGATTTTGATAATTTAAATAAATTTAATAAAAAATATATTAGTACATATAAAGAGAAGCCAAATAAAGTCTCAATATTAGCTTATGATGCACTTGGACTAATTTATTATTGCTGGATAAACAATAATTTTCAATTTGAAAGTAATCAATTGTATAATAAAGAAGGCTTCAAAGGACTTCATGGTGAATTTGTTATTAGTGAAAACTTTAGTAAGCAAAAATTAAATATTTATAAGATAACAGAAAAAAAATTTAAAAAAGTCTACTAATAAAAAAAATCCTTTAGCTGAGAAAACGCTTTAAATCTGTGATCAATTGACATTTTAAGTTTAGAATCCATTTCACCAAAAGTTTTTTCATAACCATCAGGTATAAAAATAGGATCATAACCAAAACCATTTTTTCCTTTTTTAGCATTAGAAATTTTTCCCTCAACAATGCCCATGGTTGAATAATTTTTCCCATTAGGCCAGAAAAGAGTTAAACAACAAACAAATCTCGCACTACTACTATTCTCCCAATTTTTTTTTACTTGATTCATTTTTTTAAAAATTTTTTCTATAGCTAAATTAAAATCATTTTTTGGACCACTCCATCTTGAAGAATAAATTCCAGGTTTTCCTTTTAATAGATCTATTTCTAGACCAGAATCATCAGATAGACATACTAGATTAGTTTTTTTAGAAAAATACGATGCTTTCAATATTGAATTTTCTTTAAAACTTTTTCCACTTTCTGCTGGTGATAAAATTTTAAAATTTTTAGGGGAATATTTTTGCATTTTTTTAGGTAATAAATCGGATATTTCCCTATATTTTCCAGTATTATTAGTACCTATTAAAATTTTTTTAATTTTATCCATTTTTTACTAGTAATTTTTTTTTGAATGACCATATAACATACAGATGACAAAATCAGATAAAAAAAATAAAGACCAGTCTTTACAGGAAGATAAAGACTTATCTAAGGAAAACGAAAAAGAGCAAATTCCCAAAAAAGAAGAATCAATTGAAGACAAACTTAAAAAAGCTGAAGATAAATTACTTAGAACAATGGCTGAAATGGAAAATCAAAGAAGAAGATTTGAAAAGGAAAGACAAGAAGCTTTTGAATTCGGTGGATTTAACTTTGCAAAAGAATCATTATCTTTGTTAGATAATATTGAAAGAGCCACAACATCATTTAAAAAATGATGAAAAATTAAAAAATAATAAAGATTTAGAAAAAATTATTGAGGGGATTGAAGTTGTAAAAAAAGACTTAATATCGATCTTTAAAAAAAATGGTATTGAAGTAATTGAATGTGTTAATAAAAAATTTGATCCTAATTTTCATCAAGCAATGCTAGAAGTCGTAGATAGTTCAAAAGAACCTGGTACAGTTGTTCAAGAAATTCAAAAGGGATACTTAATGAAAAATAGATTGCTTAGACCTTCTTTGGTTGGTGTTACTAAAAAAAACGACAAAAAGAGTGAAAAATAGGAGTTTCTAATGATAAAAAAACAACTTTTTAAGCTTGTACAAAATGAAAAAACACCCATATAGCAGGAAAAGGAAATAAAATTTATGAGTAGAGTTATAGGAATAGATTTAGGAACTACAAATTCTTGTGTTGCGGTAATGGAAGGAACACAAGCAAAAGTATTAGAAAATGCTGAAGGAGCAAGAACAACTCCTTCTGTGGTTGCTTTTGGGGAAAATAACGAAAAATTAGTTGGTCAGTCAGCAAAACGACAAGCGGTTACTAATCCAGAAAATACTTTGTTTGCCGTAAAAAGATTAATTGGAAGAATTTTCGACGATGAAAGTGTTAAGAAAGATATTTCTAAAGTTCCATACAAAATTGTAAAAGCTGATAATAATGATGCTTGGTTAGAATCAAGGGGAAAAAAATATTCTCCTTCACAAATATCTGCATTTATTTTACAAAAAATGAAAGAAACTGCAGAAAAATATTTAGGACAGGAAGTTAAACAAGCTGTAATTACTGTACCTGCTTATTTTAATGACTCTCAAAGACAAGCAACAAAAGATGCTGGTAAAATAGCTGGTTTGGAAGTTCTTAGAATTATTAATGAACCTACGGCAGCTTCGCTAGCATATGGGCTAGATAAAAAAGGTGGAAAAAAAATTGCTGTATATGATTTGGGCGGAGGTACTTTTGATGTATCAATTCTAGAAATTGGTGATGGTGTTTTTGAAGTTAAATCAACAAATGGAGATACTTTCTTGGGAGGAGAAGATTTTGACGATAAAATTGTTAGCTATCTTGCTGAAGAATTTAAAAAAGATAATGGCATTGATTTAAGAACTGATAAACTTGCTCTTCAAAGATTAAAGGAGGCTGCAGAAAAAGCTAAAATTGAATTATCTTCTGCTGCGCAAACTGAAATTAATTTACCTTTTATAACTGCTGATAAAACTGGACCAAAACATATTAATATAAAATTAACACGAGCTAAATTAGAAGCTTTGGTAGAAGATCTTATTAAAAGAACATTAAAACCTTGTGAAACTGCTTTAAAAGATTCTGGATTTAGTGCTGCAGAAATAAATGAAGTAGTCTTAGTTGGTGGAATGACAAGAATGCCAAAAATTGTGGAAACCGTTAAAACTTTTTTTGGAAAAACTCCAAATAAAAGTGTAAACCCAGATGAAGTTGTTGCAATGGGAGCGGCAATTCAAGGAGGAGTACTCCAAGGAGATGTTAAAGACGTTCTTCTTTTGGATGTAACACCATTATCTTTAGGAATTGAAACTTTAGGAGGTGTCTCAACAAAACTAATTGAAAAAAACACAACAATACCAACTAAAAAAAGCCAAGTTTTTTCAACAGCAGAAGACAATCAGCCCGCTGTTTCAATAAGAGTTTTGCAAGGGGAAAGAGAAATGGCTACAGATAATAAACTTTTAGGAAATTTTGAATTAGTAGGAATACCAAACGCACCAAGGGGAGTACCTCAAATTGAAGTTACTTTTGATATTGATGCTAATGGTATTGTGAGCGTTTCTGCAAAAGATAAAGGGACAGGAAAAGAACAAAAAATACAAATTCAAGCTTCGGGTGGATTAAGCGATGAAGAAATAAAAAAAATGGTAAAAGACGCTGAAGCTAATAAAGAAATAGACAAAAAGAAAAGAGAAACTGTTGATGCAAGAAATCAGGCTGATACAATTATCCATACTACTGAGAAAAATTTAAAAGAACATGGAAGTAAAATTTCAGATACAGAAAAAAAATCTATAGAAACAGGAATTTCTGATTTAAGAAATGCGCTTAAAGGTACTGATACTGAGGAAGTTAAGAAAAAAACACAAGCCTTAGTTCAATCTTCAATGAAACTTGGTGAAGCAATATACAAAAGCCAGCAAAAAAATACTGGGCCAAAAAATACGCAGTCAAATCAAAATACAAAAGGTGATGATAAAAATAAAGAAAATGTTGTTGATGCAGATTTTGAAGAAGTAAAAGAAGACAAAAACGATAAAGATAAAGAAAAAAGAGCCTAGGACATTAAAATGTCGATAAAAATATGGCAAAAAGAGATTATTATGAAGTCTTGGGTGTTATCAAATCAGCTTCTACTGATGAAATAAAAAAAGCCTACAGAAAATTAGCATTAAAATATCATCCAGATAGAAATAAAGGCAACAAAGAAGCTGAAACAAAATTTAAAGAAGCTAGCGAGGCCTACCATGTGCTATCCAATAAAGAAAGAAAAGAAAATTACGATCAATTTGGCCATGCGGCCTTTGAAGGGGCCGGTGGTAGAGGTGGTTTTTCAAATTTTGATTTTTCAGGCGCTTTTTCAGATATTTTTGGTTCAGATATTTTTGATGATTTTTTTGAGGGATTTGGTGGTAGCGCAGGTAGAAAAAGAAGAAATAGAGCTTATGGCTATAGAGGTGAAGATTTAAGATATGATTTATCGGTTACTTTAGAAGATGCATACAAAGGAAAAAAACAAGAAATAAATTTTTCATCAACTGAAACATGTAACAAATGTAAAGGAAGTTGTGCTGAACCCGGATCCAAACCAATTTCATGTTCAGTATGTGGAGGTCAGGGAAAAGTAAGGTCTAGCCAAGGTTTTTTTACTATACAACAAACTTGTCCAGAATGTAGCGGTTCAGGGGAACAAATTTCTAATCCTTGTAAAGATTGTAAGGGAATGGGTAAAAAACAAACTAAAAAGAAAATATCTACAAATATACCCAAAGGAGTTGATGATGGTACAAGAATTAGGTTGTCTGGAAAAGGTGAGGCAGGAATAAAAGGTGGGGAAAATGGGGATTTATATATTTTTGTTTCAGTTGATTCTCATAATATTTTTAAAAGATCTGAAGAAAATCTTTTTTATGAATTTCCTATTTCTTTAGCAGATGCTACACTTGGAACAACAGTTGAAGTTCCAACAATAGATGGTGGAAAAGCAAAAGTAAAAATACCTGCGGGAACTCAGCATGGAAAGCAGTTTAGACTTAGGGATAAAGGCATGCCAATTATAAGAAGTAAAGATTATGGAGATTTGTATATAAGAGTTGTAACTGAAGTTCCAACTTCATTAACAAAGGAACAAAAAAGTCTCTTAGAAGAATTTAAAAAATTAGAAGACTCAAAATCAAATCCAACCATTAAAAATTTTTTTGAGAAAACAAAAAGGTTTTGGAAAAACTGATGAAAAAAATTAATATAACAATCACTGGATGCCTTGGAAGAATGGGTAAACAGCTCATTAAATCATCAAGAAGTGCTAAAAATTTTAAACTAGTTTCTGTTACAGAAAATAGAACTATAAATAAAAAAATATTTGGTTTGCAACCTCAATTAAATTCAAATGCTGCATTTAAAAATACAAATGTAATAATTGATTTTACAGTTCCAAAATGTACGCTTGAAGTACTAAAAATTGCATCTAAATTAAAAAAAAAGGTAGTCATTGGAACAACTGGTTTTTCTAAAAAAGAAGAAAATTTAGTAAAGAAATATTCTAGAAAAATACCTATATTAAAAGCGGGCAATATGAGCTTGGGTATAAACCTATTGATGTATTTAACTGAAATAGCTTCTAAATCCCTTGGAAATAACTTTTTAAGTAAAGTTTTTGAAGTACACCATAAACATAAAAAAGATCATCCATCAGGTACAGCTTTAATGCTTGGAAAAGGTATTGCGATAGGAAAAAAGAAGAATTTCTATAAATTATCAGGAAAAAAATATTTAAATAAAAAAAAATTCCCTTACAGCAAAAAAATTAATTTTAATTCAATTCGAAAGGGTGAAATTGTAGGAAATCATAAGGTCTATTTTTCAAGTGGAAAAGAAACTGTTACATTAGATCACGAAGCATTTGATAGAGCTCTTTATTCGGAAGGTGCTTTAACTGCCGCTAAATGGTTAATGAATAAAAAACCTGGACTTTACTCAATGAGAGACGTTCTGAATTTTAAATGAACGAAATTCAAAGGTCTAAAAAAATATTGGAAATTCTTAATAAGATTTATCCAAAAACACCAATTCCTTTAAAACATAGAAATAAATTTACTCTGTTAGTTTCTGTGTTGTTATCTGCTCAAACAACAGATGTTAATGTAAATAATGTTACTAAAAATATATATCCAAAATATAATAAACCTGAACACTTTGTAAAATTGGGAAGAAAAAAAATTGAAAAATTAATAAAAAGTATTGGCATCTTTAGAGTAAAAGCTAAAAGTGTTTATTTACTTTCAAAACAGCTAATTAAAAAGCACAAAGGAAAAGTTCCTCAAACTTTTGAAGAGCTTGAAAAACTTCCTGGAGTCGGACATAAAACTGCTAGTGTAGTTATGTCACAAGGATTTGGTCACCCGGCTTTCCCGGTAGATACGCACATCCACCGGCTAGCCCAAAGGTGGGGATTAACTAATGGAAAAAATGTTACTCAAACTGAAAAAGATTTAAAAAGATTGTTCCCTAAAAAATATTGGAATAAACTTCACCTTCAAATAATTTATTATGGAAGAGAAAATTGTAAAGCAAGAGAATGCTATGGTTTAACTTGTAAAATTTGTACTACTTGTTATCCTAATAGAAAATCACCAGTTAAAACTAAGAAAGCTTAATATGAAAATTTTAGGAATTGGAAACGCAATTGTAGATGTCATTTGTAAAGTTGAAGACAGTTTTATAACTAATAATGGATTAACTAAAAGTACGATGAAACTTGTAGATGAGACAGAATTTAAAAAATTGTTATCCAATCTTAAAATTGAAGAAACAATTTCTGGGGGTTCTGTTGCAAATTCTATAGTTGGGTTGTCTCAACTTGGAAATAGAGTTGGTTTCATTGGTAAAATCAACGATGATGAATTGGGTGTGAAATATGAAGTCGGTTTAAAAAAGGAAAATGTAGAATATTTTTATTCTAAAAAAAAGGAAGAATTATCAACTGGAACCTGTCTAATTTTAATTACTCCTGACTCTGAAAGAACTATGTGTACGTTTCTTGGAATAGCTGGAAAAGTTAATGAAAATGATGTTGATGTAAATGCAGTCAAGAATAGTGAAATAATATTTTTAGAAGGTTATCTTTGGGATGAAGGTGATCCAAAAAAAGCTTTTGATAAAGCTATCCAAAATTCAAATAAAGTTGCAATGTCATTATCAGATTTATTTTGTGTCGAAAGACATAAATCACATTTTTTAAATTTAGTAAAAAATAAATTAGATATTACTTTTGCAAATGAACAAGAAATTACATCATTAATTAATGCAAAAAACTTTGACGAAGTAATTGCATTTTGCAAACAACTTAAAAAACTTATCGTTATTACTCGTGGTGAAAAAGGAAGTATTGCAATCCAAAAAAATGAAGTAATTGAATGTGATACCCAAAAAAATTTAAAAATTGTTGATCTTACAGGCGCTGGAGATTTATTCGCTGGTGGATTTTTACATGGTTATATTAATAAATTATCATTAAAAGAAAGCCTCAAAAAAGGTACGGAAATGTCCTCAAAAATTATTCAAAAGTTAGGGGCAAGATTAAATTAACGTTTTTTTCTTTTAAAACTTCCTTTACCTTTTTTTGGCTTAACTATTCTTTTTCTGTATTTAAGTGAAAATAAATCTTTAGCAATTAAATTACGTGATTTTTTTTTCATATATAATAGCCTTTATTTGTATTTTTTATAAAATTGTTATCTCCAAACTTACTAGCAATTTTTTTTCTCAATCGGTGTATATGAGTCTCAACTGTATGAGTTTCACTTTCAGATGAGTAATTCCAAACATTTTTTAAAATAAAACTTCTAGTAATAGGCTGTTTGTTTTGACTAAAAAGCGTCAAAAAGTTAACTTCTTTTTCTGTAAGTTTTAACTCTAAATTTTCTTTTATAATTTTCCTTTCATTTTTATCTATTGTATAACCATATAAATTAATCAAGGAACGTTGATTAAACTCATATCTTGCCATAAGTGAAATAATCTTTTTTTCTAAATGCAAAATATTGAATGGTACAGTTAATTTTTCAATAAATTCATTACTAAAATTATTTTTTTCTTTAAAAGATTTATCAATAACAATTAGTGGGATTGAGTGTTTGATCATTTCTTTCAAATCTTTTTCTTTTAATTTTTGTAGAAATAAAATAATCAAATTATTTTTTTTACTAGCTTCTTTAATGCACAAACCTAAATTATCATAACTTTTAATATTATATTTAGAAAATAATTTCACTTCTCTTAATACTTGTAGTAGAATTTTGTTTCCCAAAACTGATAAAGTTATATTATTCATTAAAATAATTATTATGAATATTAAAATTAAAAACCATTTATTGTACTACAGAGGTTATAAATTAAAATGCAGTATTGGTAAATCAGGTATAAAAAGAAATAAAAAAGAAGGAGATTCTGCCACTCCCAAAGGCATTTTTAACCTAGGCACCCTTTACTATAGAAAAGACAGAATAAAATTACCAAAATGTAAAATAAATAAAAAGATAATAAAAAAAAATATGGGTTGGTGCGATGACATTAGAAGTATAAAATATAACCAAGAAATTAAATTTCCGTTTAAATATAGTGCAGAACGTTTATACAGGAAAAATAAAAATTATGATATTTTTATTAACATTAAATATAACTTTAATCCTACTATTAAAAAAAGAGGAAGTGCAATCTTTTTACACATTTCAAATAAAAAATATAAACCTACAAAAGGATGTGTAGCTATATTAAAAAAAGATTTTTTAAAAATAATTCCTAAAATAAATAAAAATACAAAAATTTCGATTAATTAGTTTTTCTTTTTCCAAAAATTATAGTACCCAGCCTTAAAAAAGAAGAGCCGTTTTCTAGCGCTTTTTCATAATCTTCACTCATACCCATACTTGTATGAAGTAATTTAAGATTTTCTGAATTTGTTTTTAAAATATTGAAAAATTTATTAGGATCCAAATTAATTGGAGGTAAACACATCAAACCTATAATATTTAAGTTTAAATCATTTATACAATAATCATAAAAACTTTTTAATTCACTTAATAAAATACCTGATTTTTGAACTTCAACTCCTAAATTAATCTGTATAAACACTTTAGTTCTTCTATTTAATTCGTTTTCATATTGGGCAATTTTTTTAGCTAATTTTTCACTATCTAATGAATGAATATAATCAAATAATTGCACGGCTTTTTTAGCTTTATTACTTTGAATATTTCCTAACATATGTAATTTAATTTTCTTATATTTCGTTTTAACTCCATTCCATTTAGTTTCCGCTTCTTGAATTTTATTTTCTCCAAAATGAACATGTCCATAATCAAGAAGTGGAATAATGCTTGTTAATGGAAAAGATTTTGTTACTGCAATAATTTGTGGATCAGTTTTTAGTTGTTTTCTTTCAACAATTTCTTTGACTTTATTTTTAACAATATTAAATTTAACTACTGTATCATGCATAAAAATATACCAAATCTATTCTTTTTTATAGATCATTACGATAGTTTTATATTTAATCATAACACAAATATTGGAATAATTTATAGAAATTATAATAGTCCAAATAGAGAAACTGAACTAATCAAAATAGCTAAAGCTTGTAAAAAAAAAAGGTATAAATTATTTATTTCAAATGATCTTAAATTAGCAATTAAATTTAAAGCAGATGGTCTTTATATTCCTGCATTTAATAAAAAAAGCAGATTTTTAAACTTAGAAAAAAAAAATTTCATTATTTTGGGCTCCGCACATAATCAAAAAGAAGTCCAAGAAAAAATTAAGCAAAAGTGCAATGCAATATTTTTATCTCCTTTATTCTATTTAAAAAAATCAAAGAATTTTTTAGGGATAAATAAATTTAATATTTTATCACGATTTAATAAAATTGATATGTATGCTTTGGGCGGTGTTAACGATCAAAATATCAAAAAATTAAAATTATTATATATCAAGGGTTATGGAGGGATTCGACTAGCCAAAAAAAAACCGGCCTATAAAAGGCCGGTTTTTTAAAAATAATTTTTATATACTTTAGAACGCTAATGAAAGAGCAACTGTAGTTGCTTCTTTGTCAGTTCCTGAAGAATATTTGTTATTATCTGCATCAGTCATTGCTGCACTGATTGTTGCTCCACCCATTGTGTAAGCAGCTTGAAGTGATGTATTATCAAGTTCAACATCGGCAGTACCACCAAGTACTCTTTTGTTTGATTGGTGCTTACCATATGAGATTGATAAATCATCATTAACAGCAAAGCTAATACCATAAGCGGTATTATCGTACTCTTCTGTTAAAGCTGTGCTTATAGGGTTATGCATTTCTCTAGATACTTGATATCCAACAGTTGCTGGTCCTACAGCAAAAGTAGCACCTGCTACCCAAGATTTTTTCTTGCTTTTGTACAGACCGTTTTGCCAGTCAATAGCTGAGTATCCAACAAATACGTTAGTACCGTCAGCTAAACCGCTGTGTGATATAGCTATATCATAGCCACCACCAACACCATCTGTTGCACTAGATCCTACAGACTTATCATTAACATAACCACCACTTGCTCTAGGTGACCATGCTACGTGAGCCGTCATACCATCTGGTAACATTGTTGAAGGAATTCCCCACTCTAAGTGGCCAGAACCTTTAACACCAGATACTGTAACTAGACCTGTGCCTAATGAAGTACCATCAACTTCTTCCCATGCAGTAGGCATCATATCGTCGAAACGATCAATACCACCACCAGATTGATCAATAGCAATTGTTCCGAATGAAGGCGTCGTCATTACGATTTCTCCACCAGAATAAGTACTTGCTTGATCACCGTGAGCTATAGTCATCGCGAATGTTGTTCCATTATCAAGTTCTCCTGAACCTTTAAATGATATCGCAGATGCCATACCTATTGGGTTACCAACTTTATCGCCCGAATTTGAAGACCAAGTTGCTGTTGATCCACCAGTAACTGTTAATTCACCTGCTTGAGATGCTACAGCTACTAGAGAACCGCACAATGCAGTTGCTCCAATTTTCGCTAATTTATTCATAACTTACTCCTTTGTGTTTATTATTCATATGAATTACAGCAAAATTACCATCTAATTGGTTCAATAAAATAAAAATTATATTGATAATCATAGATTTATAAATGTTGTTGCATATTTACCACTATTTTGCCAAAAATAGCTAAAAATAAGGCTTTTTATTATGCCAATTCAGACTTTATTTGTCATATTCCTAAGAAAATTAGTGTAGTAAAATGTCTTATCAATGCATAATTTTAACTTAAATTATAAAAAAATTTTTTTTACCATAACCGCTTTAACCCTAATCGGTTTTTTAAATTCTTGCGGAATATATAAACCTGTTGATGCAAGAAAAACACCACCAGACGCCGCCTCACGAGTAAAAAAAAATCTTGAAGAAGGCAAAGGTTTTACTCTAATGGGTCCTAAAAATAAAAGTACTAATTTTCAGTTCGCAAGCTCAAATCCTATGTGGCGAGCAACTTTAGAAATTTTAGATTTTTTACCATTAGCAAATGTCGATTATTCTGGAGGTATAATTACTACCGATTGGTATAATGAAGGAACTGCTTCTGAGGAGTCTATTAAAATTACAATAAGATTTTTAACCAATGAAGTAAGATCAGATGGAATAAAAGTTATTGTTCATAAAAAAAAATGCAATATTCAACAAAAATGTACTGTTAAGAAAATTTCTTCTGCATTAGAGAGAGAACTACAAGTTGCAATTCTCAAAAAAGCAACAATTTTCGAAAAAGATGACATTAAAAAAAATAAAAGAACAAGACCAGAAATACGATAAGCTAAACTATTTATAAAATAAATGAAATTTTAGTTTTCTGAATATCTATGGAGAGATACAACATAAAACTGATTGAGAAGAAATGGCAAAATATTTGGTTAAAGGAAAAGACCAATGCTTCTATCCTGAATAAAAATAAAAAAAAATTTTACTGTTTAGAAATGTTTCCTTATCCATCGGGCAAAATCCATATGGGACATGTTAGAAATTATACAATTGGAGATGTTCTTGCTAGGTATAAAAAACTACAAGGCTTTAATGTACTCCACCCAATGGGTTGGGATTCTTTTGGTTTACCTGCAGAAAATGCAGCTCGTGAAAATAATTTACATCCAAAAATTTGGACCAGAAAAAATATTCAAACGATGAAAAAGCAATTAAAACTTCTTGGCTTATCATTAGATTGGGATCGAGAAATATCTACCTGTGAACCAGAGTATTACAAGCATCAACAAGAATTTTTTATAGAATTGTTTAAAAAAAAGTTAGTTTATAAAAAAGATACTTATGTAAATTGGGATCCTAAAGAACAAACTGTTTTGGCTAACGAACAAGTAATAGATGGTAAAGGTTGGCGCTCTGGTGTGGTTGTTGAAAGAAAAAAACTTTCCCAATGGTTTTTTAATATTAAAAAATTTTCTCAAGATTTGCTAGATGATTTAAATAAATTAAAAAATTGGCCTGATAAAGTCAAGCTAATGCAAAAAAACTGGATTGGAAAATCTTTTGGTTGTGAAATAAATTTTCAGATAGACAAAAAAAATAGCAAAGAAAAAATAAAAGTTTTTACTACAAGGCCTGATACTATATTTGGCGCTTCATTTATTGCGCTTTCTATTGATCATCCAATTGCAAAAAATTTTGAAAATAATAAAAATTTTCAGGATTTTAAATTAAAATGTTCAAAAACTGGAACAACAGAAGAAGCTTTGGCAATTGCCGAAAAAATTGGCTTTAACACTGATTTATTTGTTCAACATCCCTTAAAAAAAGAAACTAAACTTCCAATTTACATTGCTAATTTTGTTTTAATGGATTACGGAACCGGGGCTATATTTGGATGTCCAGCACATGATCAAAGAGATTTAGATTTTGCCAATAAATACAAACTTAATGTTTTACCTGTTGTTAGACCTAGTGATGTTGATCCTGCTAGTTTTAAGATTAGTAATGAAGCTTATACAGGAGATGGAATATTATTTAATTCAGATTTTTTAGATAATTTAACTGTAAGTAAAGCAATTGAAAAAGCAATAAAAGTTATAACAAAAAAAAAATTTGGAGAAAAAAAAATAACATTTCGACTAAAAGACTGGGGAGTTTCAAGACAAAGATATTGGGGTTGCCCCATACCAATAGTATATAATAGTAAGGGAAAAGCTTTACCAGTTGATAAAAAAGATTTGCCCATATTATTACCTGAGGATGTTGACTTAAATTTAAAAGGAAATCCTCTAGCAAAGCACCCAACATGGAAATTTACGAAACTTTCTTCTGGAGAGAAAGTGATTAGAGAAACTGATACGCTCGATACTTTTGTCGATTCTTCTTGGTATTTTTTAAGATTTTGTTCACCTAAATACGAAAAATATGGATATGAATCTAAGGATATTAATTACTGGATGCCTGTTGATCAGTACATAGGTGGTGTTGAGCATGCTATTTTACATTTGCTCTATTCAAGATTTTTTATGAGAGCGTTAGCATATAATAATAAAAATTTTGATTATACTGAACCATTTGAAAGTTTATTTACACAAGGTATGGTTTGCCACGAAACTTACAAAAATGAATTCAATCAATGGTTATATCCAGATGAAATAGAAAAAAAATCTGAAGGCAATTTTGTAACCAAAAAAGATAAAAAAAAAGTGATAGTTGGACCTTCTGAATCAATGTCTAAATCTAAAAAAAATATCATAGATCCAGAGGAAATGATTAATATGTATGGAGCTGACTCGATTAGATGGTTTATGTTATCAGATAGTCCACCTGAAAGAGATGTTCAGTGGTCTCAGGAGGGGGTTTCAGCTGCATTTAAATTTATTCAAAAACTTTGGAGGTTGAATAATGAAATATTAGAAAAGAAAGAATCAACTTCGGACTCTGAAGATATAAATTTAAAAAAAGCTGTAAATAAAACAGTTTATAGGGTAACCAAAAACTTAGAGAATTTTCAATATAATGTAGTAATAGCAAATTTACATGAGATATATAATTTATTTTGTTACCACATTGCTAATAATAAAACCTCTAACCAAACTATGAAAAATGAATGGGAAAAGATCACTATGTTATTAATGCCTCTTACTCCTCATTTAGCTCATGAATGCTGTACAAAAACAAATAAAAAATTTTATTGGCCTAAGTTTGACTCTAAATTATTAAAAGAACAAAATTGTAAAATTGTCATACAGGTTAATGGGAGAAAAAGAGGTATTTTAGAATTACCTCTAAATTCAAAAGAAACATTAGTTATTACAAAATCAAAAAAAATTGATAATGTTTCAAAATATTTAACAGATGTATCGATTGTAAAAAATATTTATATTAAAAATAAATTAATAAATTTTATAACAAAAAATGAATAAAAAAATTTACTTCCCTTTATTGCTCATTTTACTATTTTTTTTATACAACTGCGCTGGATATGAGCCTATTTTTAGTCCAACAAGTACAAATTTTGAGATAAAAAATCACAGTATAGAAGGAGATAAATCAATAGGAAAAAATATTTATTCAAAACTCAATGTTTTATCTAAAGCTAACAAGAATAATCCAAATAAAAAAAGTATAAAACTTTCAATTAATGCTTCAAAAGACAAAATAGCGTTTTCTAAAAATAGTTCTGGAAAAATTTTGTCATATAAAATTACTATTAATATAAAAGTTAATATAATAGATGAGACAACTAATCAAAATTTATTGAATAAAACATTTATTAATTCTCAGGTATATAAAGTTCAAGATCAATACTCAGACACAGTAGTGCTAGAAAATAGAACGATTGAAACTTTAATTGAGCAAACTTATGAAACCCTATTGATACAGATTTCAGAAATAGTTTTATAATATGATTAAAAAAAGCTTTGAAATATTAAATAATACCCTAATTTTTTTAAAGTATAATCTTTTCTTAATTTATGGAGAGAATAATGGATTAAAAAAAGATATTATAGAAAATATTAAAAAAACAATTCTTGTCAAAGACTCCAATGTTGAATTTATGTCTTTAAATGAGGCGGATATACAAAATAACGAAGAGATATTTAATAACATTTTATATTCAGGATCATTATTCAGTAAAAAAAAAGTACTAATAATTAAAGACGCAAAAGGTAAAATAATAAAACAAATAGAGGAAGTTGTAGACAATTATCCTGAAGGAATTAAAATAATAATTTTATCAGATCTACTTGATAAAAAATCAGCACTTAGAAATTTTTTTGAAAAAAACACTAGAACATTAACCATCCCATGCTATCCTGATAATGAAAAAGACTTAGAAATTATTGCTACTTTAGAATTTAAAAAAAATAATATTATTTTATCAAGGGAGTCAATTAACCTGTTGATAGAAAAATCAAATTTTGATCGAGGAAATTTAAAAAATGAAATTGAAAAAATTATATCATTCTCAAATGGTAAAGGTGAAGTTACCATCGAGCAAGTCAGATCTCTTATAAACTTTGCTGGAGAATACAAATCAGATAGTCTTATTAATGAATGCTTATGCGGAAATATACAACAATATAAAAAAATTTTATCTGAAAGTTATTTAAATACTATTAATCAAATACTCTTATTTAGAATACTTAATAAAAAAATTCTAAGGTTATTAAATATGAAAAAAGTAGAAAAAAATTACAAAGATATAGAAAGCCTAATCAATGCATCTAAACCTCCTATTTTTTGGAAAGAAAAATCAATTGTAAAAAAACAACTATATATATGGAAAGTTAATGATCTACAAAAAATGATTAAAGAAATAAATAATATTGAACTAATTTGTAAAAGAAAACCTCAAATTTCAAAAATAGTATTTTTTGATCTTTTTTCAAGAATTTGCACTAAAGCTAATAGTTTTTCTTGATTGCATTAATAATTTTATCAAGCTGGTCCAAATCTTGGTAACTAAAAGATATTGATCCAGAATTATCTTTTTTATTAGCGATAGATACATTCAAGCCAGTTTTTTCTTCTAAAGATTTCTGCAAGTCTAAAATATTTGAATCTTTTTTTTTAATTAACTTAAATTTTTTATCACGATATTGCTTTACTAAACTTTCAGTCTGTCTTACAGAAAGTTTATTTTGAATTATTTTTTTTGAAATTTCGGTAGCATTATGTAGTCCAATTAAAGAACGCGCATGTCCTGCCGTTAAATTTCCTTTTTCGACCAAATATAAAACTTCCTCTGGAAGAGATAATAATCTTATAGAATTTGCTATATAACTTCTGCTTTTGCCAATAAACTTACTTAATTTTTCTTGATTATAATTAAATTCATCTATTAATCGCTGATAACCTTTGGCTTCTTCTACTGCATTTAAATCTTGTCTTTGAACATTTTCAACTATAGCAAACTCTAAAGATTTCACATCATCAACATCCAAAATTACAGCTGGTATCTCATGAAGACCTGCATTTTGCGACGCTAACCATCTTCGTTCACCGGCTATTATTTCATATTTATTTGAATTTGACTTATCGGGTCTAACAATAATAGGCTGAATAACTCCTTGTTCTTTAATTGAATTTGTTAACTCTTCTAAATTTTCTTTACTAAAATGTTTTCTTGGTTGAAATCTGTTCCTAGTGATCTCATTTATAGAAATTCTATTTTTTTCAACCTTAGCTGACGTATCACCTAATAGTGAAGAAAGACCTCTTCCCAAACCTTTTTTTAATCTATTTTCTATCATTACGCGGCACTATCCATTATATCTTCTTGTTTCAAAAATTCCTCAGTAAAACTTAAATATGATCTGCTTCCCGAACACATCTTATCATAAATGAGAACTGGTGTACCATGAGATGGTGCCTCGGAAAGCCTTACATTTCTTGGTATAACTGTTTCATAAACTTTATTCTTAAAAAATTTACGAGCTTCCTGATCCACTTGATTGGAAAGTTTATTTCTTTTATCAAACATAGTTAAAAGAACTCCTCTAATATCCAGCGATGGATTTAATTTTATTTTAATTCTATCTATAGTTTTTATTAACTGACTTAAACCTTCAAGAGCAAAAAATTCGGCTTGTAAGGGAACAATTAAAGATTTGGCAACTACAAGCGCCATAACAGTTAGCAAACTCAAGGAAGGTGGACAATCTATTAATACGTATGAAAAATCATTTTTATCACTCAAAATAAATTCCTCAATTTTATCTTTTAATAAAAAAGCTCTTCTATTTTCACTAGCAGTTTCAACTTCTAAACCCGACAAATCAACATTTGAAGAAACTATTTTTAAGTTATTAATACTAGTTTCGCTTATAGATTCTTCAAAGTTACAATTTCCATTTAAGACATCATAAATAGTTTTGATGTTATTATTTGAAATTCCAAATCCAGTTGTAGCGTTACCTTGTGGGTCCAGGTCTATTACCAAAACTTTTTTATTTTGAAATGTAAGAGCAGTAGCCAAATTAATTACAGTAGTCGTTTTACCTACGCCACCTTTCTGGTTGATCACTGAAATAATTTGAGTATTTTTCAATTTATTTTTTTTTTAACCTATTAATTTCTATAACAATCGAATCACTGCTAGTAACACTTACCCTTTGCTTATACTCAATATCCCAAATTTTAGAAGCTTGAAGTAACTCGTTTTTTCCCGTTTTTCCAAGAAAAACAAAAAATTTTTTCCAATTCGCAGCCTGATTGTGAATAAGTTCTAAAATTATTTCTAATGGCTTAAAGGCTCTAGCTACAAAAACATCTTCAGATAATTTTTTTGTGTATTCAAAAATATTTTTATCTATCACCTCAACATCAAGATGAAGATCATCAGCTATTTTTTTTAAAAATTTAGTTTTTTTTGAACTTTTCTCTATTAGTTTTACTTTTAGAGGAATTTTTCTGTCCTTTAATATAATTGCCAAAACAAGACCAGGAAATCCAGCTCCAGAACCTATGTCTACCAACGTTTTACAATTTTTATCAATAAAATCAATGACTTGAGAGCTATCTAGGAAATGTCTAATCCATATTTGGTCTAATGTTGATTTGCCTACCAAATTTAGAGTTTTATTAGCAATAATTAGATCATTTTCATATTTTTTTAAACTTATGATTGTTTCACGTGAAACTTGAGCAAATCTACTGAAAGTATCTATCTGGACTTCCCTATCCATTTAAGCTCTTTTAAGCCTTTTTTGCCCCTTTTTAACATGTGATAGTAAAATATAAGCAGCTGCAGGGGTAACTCCATCTATTCTAAGAGCCTGACCCAAGGTTTTAGGTTTTATAAGCTTAAATTTGCTCTTCACCTCATTAGATAAGCCACTCAATTTAGAGTAATCTATATCTTTTGGTATTATTAAATTTTCGTCTCTTCTAAACGCAATAATATCGGCATCTTGTTTTTCTAAATAACCTGAGTAATGAGCACTTATTTCAATTTGTTCCTCCTCATCCTTTGAGGCTTTGGGTATATTATTCCAAATCGATCTCAATTTATTAAAAGTTACTCCTTCTCTAGATAAAATTTCAAAAGCAGACCTTTTGATTCCGTCCTTTGCTATCTTAATATTAACTTTTCCAGCCTCATTTGGAGATATTTTAAGACTTTTTAAACTATTACTTAACTCGTTGATTTTATTGATTTTTTTACTATATATGCCAGCCCTATGTGCTTGAACTACACCTATATTAATCCCTATTTGAGTTAGTCTGATATCAGCGTTGTCTGCTCTCAAACTCAATCTGTATTCGGCGCGTGATGTAAACATGCGATACGGTTCAGCAACTCCTTTCGTAACTAAATCATCTATCATTACTCCAATGTATGCTTGTGCACGATCTAAAATTAATGGTTCTTGTTTTTTAATTGCTAAAGCAGCATTTATTCCTGCCATAAGTCCTTGGGCTGCCGCTTCTTCATAACCTGTTGTACCATTTATTTGTCCCGCTAAGTAAAGCGATTTTATTTTTTTTGTTTCCAAAGTAGAATTTAATTCTCTTGGATCGACATAATCATACTCAATAGCGTATCCAGGTCTTATTATACGAGTTCGCTCTAAGCCATTGATTTTACTAAGTATTTCAGCCTGCACGTCAACTGGTAAAGACGTAGAAATACCATTTGGATAAACCGTCTTATCATTTAAACCTTCGGGTTCTAAAAAAATCTGATGTCGTGTCCTATCAGAAAATTTTACAATCTTATCTTCTATTGACGGGCAGTATCTTGGACCTACTCCCTTTATACTACCAGAGTACATCGCACTTTTTTTTAGATTTTTTTTTATAATTTCGTGAACTTTTTTATTGGTGTAAGTAACGCTACATGCAATTTGTTTATTAAAAGTTTTTTTTGTTAAAAATGAAAAATATTCTGGATCAGTGTCAGCATCTTGCTTTTCTAAATTTTCATAATTAATTGTAGATCCATCTAACCTTGGTGGAGTTCCAGTTTTTAATCTTCCTAATTTCATTTTAAATTTTTCTAGTTGTTCACTTAACCCTGTAGATGGTTTTTCATTATGTCGACCTGCTGGAGTTCTTTCATCACCAATGTGGATAAGGCCGTTTAAAAAAGTTCCTGTAGTTAAAATCATTTTTTTACAATTTATTTTTTTTCCCGACTTTGTGTAAAAGCCAACAACCTGATTATTATCGAAAATAAACTCAATTACGGGGTCTGAAAAAACCTTTAAATTACAATAACTTAAGAGCATTTTTTGCATATATTTCTTGTATAAAGTTCGATCTGATTGAGTTCGCGGACCTCTTACAGCTGGACCTCTGCTTCTATTTAACAATCTAAATTGAATTCCTGATTTGTCAGCCACTATACCCATTACTCCATCTAGAGCATCAATTTCTTTAACAAGGTGTCCTTTACCCAAGCCTCCAATAGCTGGGTTACAAGACATCTCCCCTATAGTTTCTATTTTGTGAGTAAACAAACCAGTGTTAACTCCCATTCGGGCCGAGGCAGCTGCAGCTTCACAACCTGCATGACCTCCGCCTATTACCACTACATCAAATGACAAATCATCCTTCATAGCCTGAATTTATAGATGATATATGGATTTACAAGCTGAATGCTGGATTATTTGCCAATGCAAAAATCGTTGAAAATGCTACCTAATAGCTCTTCTACATCAACTTTTCCAACGATCATTCCAAGATGTCTTGTTGCTAACCTTAAATCTTCAGCCGCTTTATCGAAATCTTGAGCTGATTTTTTCTTTTGGAATTTCTCTAAGTGATGAACACAGTTAATTAAATTTTGTCTGTGTCTCTCTCTAGTAATTAAAATATCTTCCGTAGTTGTAAATTTATTTTTTAATTTATTTTTTATTTTTGTAATTAGTTTATTTAAATTTGAAACCTTTTTTATAGATATCAAAACATGTTCATATTTTTTAAATTTACTATTTAACTTTCCATTTACTAAATCAGATTTATTTACGACCAAAATAGCATTTTTTTTCAGCAATTTCTTTAAAACACTAGTAAAATTGACGTTTTTTGCAGATATAATCACAAGCTTTAAATCTGCATCTTCGGCTCTTTTTAAAGCTATTTTAATTCCTTTTTTTTCTATTTCATTTTTTGAACTTCTAATTCCTGCAGTATCAGAAACTATGACGGGATATCCATCAAGATTTAAATGGGTTTCTATAACATCTCTTGTTGTACCAGCTATTTCTGAAACAATAGCAGCATCTCGTTTTGAGAGATAATTTAGTAAGCTAGATTTACCAGAATTAGGAGGTCCCAAGATTGCGATTTTAAAACCTTCTCTGATCCTTTCTCCAACTTTTTGATCATTTAATGTTTTTTTAATTTCTTTTAAAACATCGCTTGATTTTTTTTGTATTTCATTAAAAATATTTTTAGGTAAATCTTCATCAGGAAAATCAATTTTGGCTTCTATATGAGATAAAGCTTTTAAAAGTTTATCTCTCCATGAATTAAATCTGTCTGAAGATTTACCACTCATAATTTTCAGGGCTTGTTTTCTTTGAATTTCGGTTTCTGATGAAATTAAGTCAGCAATACTTTCAGCTTTTAATAAATTGATTCTTCCATTTTGAAATGCTCTTTTTGTAAACTCTCCAGGCTCTGCTAAGCGGCAATTTTTTATTTTTGATATGGCTGAATGCATGGCTTTTACTACTGCGCGGCTACCATGGACATGAAATTCAGCCAAATCCTCGCCTGTGTAGCTATTTGGGGCTGGAAACCATATAATTACACCCTCATCAATTAGCTCTTTTCCCCCATTTTTATTGAACTTTTTGAGAGTTGCTACTCTAGGAGAGGGCAATTTTGATCCAGTTAATTTTTTAATTACATAAGCTGTATTTTTACCTGAAACTCTTATTACAGCTACTCCAGATATTCCTGGTCCACTCGATAGTGCAAATATTGTCATTTTTTATCTATACCAACTATAATTAGTTCCATACTTATCTAAAAACTTTTTGTAACTATTATGTCTACTGTTTAGATCTTTATATATACCTTTTCTAATCTGCATATTACTGGCTGTTTTAGATATTAAATCTTTTCTTTTATAGTACTCCAGGCATTTTTTATCCCAAATTAAATTGCAAAATTTCATTAATTTTTTAGACTCCCTCTCTGGATTTTTAATTAAGTTTTCTAATTGTAGATCATATAACAAATTAGGATAATTTTTTTTAAAAACTTTAATATTTTTATGATAGATATCAATATAACGAAATATACTCTCTAAATTGTGTGCCCAAGATATATCCCCTAAGTCGTTTTTTATAATAGAGACAATTGTCGCCACTATATTTCTCTGACAATTAATTATTTTAGCTTTAGGAAAAATTTTGTTTATGAGACCTATGTAAAAAAAATTGTCTAATGATTTATCTGTAAATATAAAGTTATTTTTTTTATTTAAAAAACCTCTCTCTTTGTAATTTTGAATTATTTTTTTTCTTATATTAGTTATGTTTAGAGGTTCATTGGTTATAATTCTTTTGTTTATCAAAAAACCAATAATACCTGTTTCCTCTCCAATAGGTATTTTTGTCTTTCCTGAAGCAATTATTTTTTCAATTAAAGTTGATCCACATCTTGGAACTCCAACTATGAAGATTGGCCTTATATTAGAATATCTATCTTTGGTTAAATTTACTTTTTTTGTATTTATTATTTTACAAATTTTTGGCAATTCTTTGAACCAGTAAGTAAGCCCCATTTCGAATTCTTCTTTCTTGCTTAGAAAATAATGCGAATGCCCTTTTAATAGAAAGTTAAACTCTTTTTCTAAGTTACTTTTTTTTGATTCGACTTTGGATAATATGAAATTTGCATAAGCTAAATTTTTTTCGGAAGTTTCTTTATTTTTTAAAATATTTTTTAATTTATTTTCTAAATCTGCTTTTAAATATTTTTCATTTAATTCTATTAGTAAATTTTTTGTTTCAAGGTTATGGGGCCTATATTCTAATGATTTTAAATAATAACTTTCGGCAACTTTAAACTTACCTAGCTGCTTATATGTATTAGCCAAATTATGATAAGCATTAAAATGATCATGTTCAATTTTAATTGCTTTTTTGTAAAAAATTATCGCTTTATTATAATATCCTAATTCTTTTAATACATTTCCAAGGTTGTTATGAGCCTTAGTATTATTCGATTGAATTTGAATTGTTTTTTCATAGTGTAATTTGGCTTTTTTTAAGTCCCTATAATATTTATAAATATTTCCTAAGTTATAATGCGCATCAGCATGTTGTGGATGAATTTCTATAACTCGAAGTAATAATTTTTTTGCTTTTTCAGTGTCCCCCATTTCAACAAGTGCAGATCCAAGATTATGTAATGCATTAATGTGGTTAGGATTAATTTTAATAACTTTATCAAAGTATATTATTGCCTTAGGTAGATTTTTTTTTTGCAAAAAAACCATACCTAATAAATACGTCGCATCAATATGGTTACAATCTATTTCTAATATTTTATTATAGAGATCTTCGGCATTTTTAAACTGATTTTTTTTATGATCCTCAAGTGCTTGAAAAAAAAGTTTTTTTACTTTGGCGTTTGTATTATTCATAATGCTTTAATATATTTAATTTTTTAAATATTTGGTATGATTAATTAACAATGATAAATAAAATATCTATCAACACAAAAATGGGGTGGATCTCTGTTTTTGCAGAGGATAACAGAATAACCCAAATTAAATTTGGCAAAACGAAAAAACAAAAAAAAAATAAATTATTAAAAAAATTTAAAGAAAATATTTTAACTTTTTTTAAGGAAAAAAAATTTAAATATAATACTCCTTACGAGTTAAATGGGACTTTAATGCAAAAAAAAATTTGGAACGAACTAAAGGAAATTAAGGTTGGAATGACAAAAACTTATGGCGAAATAGGAAAAAAATATAAAATATCTCCTAGATATGTAGGAAAAATTTGTAGTCAAAATAAATTAGTATTATTAATCCCTTGTCATAGAGTCATTAGATCTGATGGATCACTTGGCGGATTCACATCAAATGGCGGGATAAAATTAAAAAAGAAATTGTTACAATTTGAAAAAATATGAAAATTAAAGACTTTCCAGAACAGATACCAATATTTCCCTTAAGTAACGCTATATTTTTTCCAAGGACGACTTTGCCTTTGAATATATTTGAAGATAGGTACATTCAACTTGTTAATGATTGTATGAAGGGGGATCGACTCTTTGGTATGGTCCAACCTAAATTTAAAACAGACGTATATAATATTGGTTGTTTAGGAAAAATTATAAATTTCGAAGAAACTGCAGATAGGAGATTTATAATTTTACTTTCCGGCATTCTTAGATTTAAAATAAAGAATGAATTAAAGATAGATAAATTATATAGAAAATTTACGGTAGATTATTCAAATTTTTCTGATGATTTAAATTTGAATAGTAATAAATATCAAAAAGTAACAGACGATCAGTTAATGAAAAAAATAAAAATTTATTTACATAAAAAAAATATTTTTATTAAATTTAGTGAGTTAAAAAATCTAAATTTTGAACAAATAGTAAATACAGCATGTATGATTTCTCCTTTCTCAAAAGAAGAAAAACAGAAATTGCTTGAAACGCAAAATATAAAACAAAAAATTAAAATACTTGATGAAGTTTTAAACTTTAATTTACTAGATGATTTTGAAAATAAAACTGTTCAATGAAACAAATTTCTACTTCATTAATTAGGTTTATTCATTGATATAAAAAAATCGGTATTATTTTTTGTATTTCTAAGTTTGGAAAGCAGGAATTCAATCGCTTCCATTGTTCCCATGGAGCTTAAAATTTTTCTAAGTACATTCATTTTTAATAAATCATCTTTTTTAAATAATAGTTCTTCTCTTCTTGTTCCCGATCTAGTTATGTCAATTGCTGGAAATATTCTTTTGTCTGAAATTTTTCTATCTAAAATTAATTCGCTGTTACCTGTGCCTTTAAATTCTTCAAAAATAACCTCATCCATTCTACTACCAGTATCAATTAAAGCTGTTGAAATAATTGTAAGTGAACCCCCTTGCTCAATATTTCTTGCGGCACCAAAAAATCTTTTGGGTCTTTGTAGTGCGTTTGCATCAACTCCCCCTGTTAAAACTTTACCTGAACTTGGTACTACTGCGTTATAAGCTCGTCCTAAACGGGTGATAGAATCTAAAAGGATAACCACATCTTTTTTATGTTCGGTGAGTCTTTTTGCTTTCTCAATAACCATTTCTGCTACTGCAACATGTCGAGATGCAGGTTCATCGAACGTAGAGCTTATTACCTCACCTTTAACAGATCTTTGCATATCTGTAACCTCTTCTGGTCTTTCATCAATAAGCAAAACCATTAAATAGCATTCGGGATGATTTTCTGCAATTGAATGAGCAATATTTTGTAAAATAATAGTTTTTCCTGCCTTGGGTGGAGATATAATTAATGATCTTTGTCCTTTACCAATTGGGCTAACCAAGTCAATTAGTCTTGCAGTTTGATCTGGTTTTTTTTCAACTTTGCTTTTCTCTATTTCCATTACGAGCTGCTTATCAGGATATAAAGGGGTTAAGTTATCAAATGCAATTTTTGTTCTAACTTTTTCTGGATTGTCAAAATTTATTTTATCTACTTTCAGTAAAGCGAAATATCTCTCATTATCTTTAGGTGCTCTAATTTCTCCTTCAACCGAATCACCTGTTCTTAGTCCAAATCTTCTAATTTGACTAGGACTAATGTAAATATCATCTGGCCCAGGTAAATAATTTGATTCAATAGCTCTTAAGAAACCAAAACCATCCTGTAGTACATCTAAAACCCCACCGCCTGTAATTTGCTCATTTTTAAGAGCAAGTTTTTTCAATATAGCAAATAAAATATCTTGTTTACGAAGCGTACTAGGATTTTCAATTTCTAGTTTTTCTGCTTGTTCAATAAGCTCCGCGGGTGTTTTTTTCTTGAGTTCTTGTAGGTTCATGTTTGATTGTTTTTATAAAGAGACTTAATTCCAATATAATATCTTTTATATAAATTACAAGTCTCATAATGGTTTAAATACTACAACAAGAATTATACCTATTAGCAAAACAGTAGGTATTTCGTTGATAATTCTATAAAATTTAGGTGAATAAGAGTTATTATTT
>CACFOC010000011.1 GCA_902567945.1 uncultured Pelagibacteraceae bacterium
AAATTACAGGAATATTTGTAACAATTTTTCTATTTGTAATTTTATTTCTTTTACCATCTTTTATTAACTGAAGAGTGAGAGGATATGTATACTCTCCATGTTTTAAATAAAAAATTTTTTCTTTTTTTAGAGTTTCTTTTGTTTTTTTATCAAATTTTTTCCACATTAACTCTTCTAGAAAGTTAGGTGCCGAGGCGATACCAATAAAGCCCACAATTTTTTTTTTAAAAAAAGAAAACAAATTTAATCCTATCCAACTTCCCATACTTGATCCTATAAAAATTAACTGTTTATTTTTTTTGTTTATATGTTTAATTAACTGCTTGGCATCATCTGTCCATTTAGAGATATTTCCATCAACAAAATTTCCACTAGATTTCCCATGGCCTGAATATTCAAATTTAAGAAAATTTATTTTTTTCTTTTTACAGTATTTTTGTAAAGCTGAAGGTTTTGCTCCGAGCATGTCTGACATAAAACCATGAAAAAAAACTACGATAATTTGGCTTTTATTATTTAAAAAGAAATATTTAATCCTTCTTTTTTTAGTAGTTGTAAAATTTTTAGATATTTTATAACTCATATGTCGTATTATAATATTTTAAATTAATGAAAAAAAAAATCAAAATACTGCAAGTTATACCTAAGTTAGGTTATGGCGGAGCAGAAACAGGTTGTTATGATCTTGCTCACTTTTTGTCAGAACAAGGTTGCAAGTCTTATATTGCCACAAGTGGAGGGCCATTATTAAAATTTGTAAGAAAAGAAAAAGTTAAGATTTTTAAATTACCAGTTCAATCCAAAAATCCTATTTTAATTTTAATAAACACTTTATTAATTTCGTTAATAATATTGTTTTACAATATTAATATTGTCCATGCCAGAAGTAGAGCTCCAGCATGGTCATGTTGGTTAGCAACCAAACTTACATTTAGAAAGTTTGTAACAACATTTCATGGTACATATAATTTTAACAATAAGCTTAAAAAATTTTATAATTCAATCATGGTAAGATCAAAATTAATTATTGCAGGCTCAAATTTCATTTTTTCACACATTAATGAAAATTATGGAGATTTTATTTTAAATAGAAAAAGAAAACTTTTAGTAATTTTTAGAGGAATAAATATTAACTACTTCCACCCAAAAAAAATTTCAACTATAAAAGCAAATAAATTTTGTAAAGAATTTAATATTGATAGAAATAAATTTATTATCCTTTTGCCAGGTAGATTGACTAATTGGAAAGGTCAAAAATTATTTATTAATGCTATAAAATTATTAACTGAAAAAGAGAACATTCCACATTTCGAAGCAATTATTCTTGGAAGTGATCAGGGACGAAATGTATATAAGAAACAACTTATTGGTTTAGTAGAACAATTTAGATTAGGTAAGTTTATAAAATTTATAGAACATTGTGAAGAAATGCCAGTAGCGTACAGAATTGCAAATATAATTATTTCTGCGTCAATTGAACCAGAAGCTTTTGGAAGAGTGTCAGTAGAAGCACAAGCAATGGAAGTTCCTATAATTGCAAGCAATATAGGAGGTTCAAAAGAAACGATAATAAATAATAAGACAGGTTTTCTATTTGAAAGTGGTAGCGTCAACTCATTAGCAGATACAATAAGTATGGTTATGCAAAAAGACTATAATTCATTGAAATCTATTGGTATTGAAGGTAGAAAAAATGTATTAAAAAAATTTGATGTTGATAAAATGTGTCAGACTACCTTTACTGAATATAAAAAATTGATAGAGTTATCTTAATAAATGCCCGATATTAAATTACCAGATGGTAAAAAAATTCCATTTTCAAAATCGATAGATGGTTTTGAGATAGCAAAAAAAATAAGCAAAACTCTAGAAAAAAATGCTTTAATCATGGAGGTTAATACAGAGTTAAAAGATTTAAGCTATCAAATTAAAAAAGACTCTGTTGTTAGGATTATCACATCAAAAGACAAAGAGGGTTTAGAAGTTATTAGACATGATGCAGCTCATGTCCTAGCAATGGCAGTTCAGGAATTATTTCCAGGAACTCAAGTGACTATAGGACCAGTTATTCAGGATGGTTTTTATTATGATTTCGCTAGAAAAGAACCATTTACTAATGATGATTTAAAAAAAATAGAAGATAAAATGAAAGAAATAATCGATCGAGATGATTTAACTAAAAGAGAAGTTTGGGAAAGAGATAAAGCTATAAAACATTTCAAAAAAATAGGAGAGCATTACAAATCAGAAATAATTCAAGACCTTCCAAAAAATGAGGAGATATCAATATATCATCATGGTAAATGGCATGATTTATGTAGAGGACCCCATCTTCCTTCAACAGGAAAAATTGGAAAGTATTTTAAACTAACAAAAGTTTCAGGTGCATATTGGAGAGGAGATTCTAAAAATGAAATGTTGCAAAGGATTTACGGGACATCTTGGCCATCCCAAAAAGAACTTGATGAGTATCTAAAACGTCTCGAAGAAGCAGAAAAAAGAGATCATAGAAAACTCGGGAAGGAAATGGATCTGTTTCATTTTAGAGAAGAAAGCCCCGGATCAGTTTTTTGGCATCATAAGGGCTGGTCTTTATTTCAAACTCTTATTGATTATATGAGATTAAAGCAAAAAAATGCTGGATATAAGGAAATTAATACTCCAGAATTGCTGGACAAATCTTTGTGGGAAAAATCTGGACATTGGGAAAAGTTTGGAGAACATATGTTTACTTCAGAAACTCCAGACGAAAAAATTTTTGCAATTAAACCTATGAATTGTCCGGGTTGTGTACAAATATTTAATCAAGGATTAAAAAGCTATAGAGATCTTCCTCTTAAATATTCTGAGTTTGGTAAAGTTCATAGATATGAGCCTTCGGGTGCACTACATGGCTTATTAAGGGTTAGAGCTTTTACCCAGGATGATGCTCATATTTTTTGCACAGAAGAACAGATTACACAAGAATGTTTATTGGTGACTAATTTAATATTAGAAATATATAAGGATCTTGGGTTTGAAAATGTTTTATTAAAATATTCTGATAGGCCAAAAATAAGAGTTGGTGATGATAAAGTTTGGGATAAATCAGAATCTGCCTTGCTAGAGGCAATCAAAAAATCAAAATTAAAATATGAAATTAATAAAGGAGAAGGTGCATTTTATGGACCCAAAATTGAATTTGTTTTAACAGATGCTATTGGGCGTGATTGGCAATGTGGAACTTTACAAGTAGATTTGAATTTACCTTCAAGACTTGGAGCTGCATATGTTGCAAGCGATGGATCAAAAAAAGTACCAGTAATGTTACATCGTGCTTTATTTGGCTCTTTGGAAAGATTTATTGGGATACTAATAGAACATTATGCTGGAAAGTTACCATTGTGGCTTGCTCCAATAAAAGCCGTTGTTCTTCCAATTGCTTTAGAATTTGATAATTATGCAAAAAAAATATTTGAACAATGCATGAAAGCAGGTATAAACACCGAAGTGGATTTAAAAAATCAAAAAATAAATTATAAAATTAGGGAACACTCTTTATCCAAGGTACCACTCTTGTTAATCTGCGGAGAAAAAGAAGTTAAAGACAATACTGTTACAATTAGAAAATTAGGTTCAGAAAAACAAGAAACACTTTCACTTGAGCAGGCTATTAGAAACATATCTCAAAAAAACAAATTTCCTATTAATTAAGTGCCATTTCATAAGCAAAATTATTTTCAAAGAAGGACAAAACCAAAAGGTCCAAAAACAAATGAAAGGATACGAGCCTCAGAAGTTCAAGTTATAAATAGCGAAGGTAAAAATCTTGGCACTCTGCCTACAAGAGAAGCAATTGAGATTGCAAAACAAGAAGGTTTGGATTTAATTGAAATTTCTCCAAACGCAAATCCTCCAGTTTGTAAAATAATTGATATAGGAAAATACAAGTATGATTTACAGAAAAAAGCAAATAAAGCCAAAAAAAAACAAAAAATTATCAGTTTAAAAGAAATCAAACTTAGACCAGTTACCGAAATTCATGATTATAATTTTAAAATTAAAAATGCTAATAAATTTTTGGAAAAGGGAGACAAAGTAAAATTTACAGTTAGATTTAAAGGAAGAGAGATGCAGCACACTCATCTTGGTAATGAGCTAATGAATCGTATAATTAATGATACAGCAACTTTAGGAAAGGTTGAAGTTCCACCAAAGTTTGAAGGAAAACAGATCATTATGATAATACAGCCTCTATAATTTTATAATTCTATTGTAAATCAAATATAATATTTGTATAAGAAGCGTTAATTTTATGCCTAAATTAAAAACTAAAAGTTCTGCAAAAAAAAGATTCAAGCTGACAGCTAGAGGGAAAATAAAAATGCCTCAAGCAGGCAAGAGGCATGGAATGATAAAAAGAACAAATTCACAAATTAGAAAACAAAGGGGGACTACAATTATGTCAAAACAAGATACAAAAATTGTTAAGTCATATATGCCCTATAGCTTAAGAGGATAAAATGGCAAGAGTTAAAAGAGGTGTTACTAGTCATGCTCGTCATAAAAAAGTTTTAAAGCAGGTTAAAGGTCAGTACGGCAGAAGAAAAAATACAATACGTGTAGCAAGACAAGCTTTGGAAAAAGCAATGCAGTATGCCTACAGAGATCGTAGAGCAAAAAAGAGAGAATTCAGATCTTTGTGGATACAAAGAATAAATGCTGGCGTAAGAGCCGAGGGAATAACCTACTCTAAATTCATTAATGGCCTTAATAAGTCTGGGATTAAGCTTGATAGAAAAGTTTTGGCCGATATTGCTTATAATAACCCAGAAGTCTTCAAATCTATTGTAAAAAAAGTACAATCCTCCCTTAACTAATAAGGGTATTTCTATTATCTTCATAAAAGTAGAGAATCACTAAGAAAGATTTTGATATGGAAAATTTTGATCAAATTGAATCTGACATTTTAAATAAAATAAAAAATGTAAATGATCGTAATTCCTACGATAAAATTAAAACTGAAATTTTTGGTAAAAAAGGAGTTATCACAGAACTTTTTAAAAAAATTGGAAGCTTAGATCAAAGTCAAAGAAAAGAATATGCTTCAAAACTTAATTCTTTAAAAGAAAATGTAAATAAAATTTTTGAAAAAAAGCTTATCGATTTTGATCAATCAGAAATTAACAACAAACTTAAAAATGAAAAAATAGATGTAACCTTACCAGGGCGAACGTACTTTTCTGGAAAAATCCACCCAGTTTCACAAGTTATAGACGAAGTTACTTCTATTTTTTCCGAAATTGGTTTTTCTGTTGAGGAGGGGCCTGATGTAGAAAATGAATATTATAATTTTTCTGCATTAAATACACCAGAAAACCATCCTGCAAGAGATATGCACGACACTTTTTATCTTAATCATTCTAAAGATTTACTTTTGAGAACTCATACATCTCCAGTTCAAATTAGGACAATGTTAAAGGGCAAACCCCCTTTTAAAATTATTGCTCCTGGAAGAACTTATAGACATGATAGTGATCAAACTCATTCTCCTATGTTCCATCAGTTGGAAGGTCTTCATATAGATAAAAATATTAACATGGGTCATCTTAAGGGTTGTCTATACTATTTTGTTAAGAAGTTTTTTGAAGTTGAAAAAGTTAAAATAAGATTTAGACCTAGCCATTTTCCTTTTACTGAACCATCTGCAGAGGTGGATATTGGTTATAAAATTCAGGATGGAAAAATTAAAATTGGAGAGGGTGATAAGTGGTTAGAGATTCTTGGGTGTGGAATGGTACATCCAAATGTTCTAAAAAATGCAAAAGTAAATTCTAAACTGTACCAAGGATATGCCTTTGGTGTAGGAATTGATCGTTTGGCAATGTTGAAATATGGAATAAATGATCTTAGAGCTTTTTTTGAAAGCGACATTAGATGGTTAGAATTTTATGGGTTTGATCCACTTGATATTCCAACTAATTATAGAGGTTTAAGTAGATGATAACTTCTCTATCGTGGTTAAAAAATCACCTAACTACTAAGGCAAACTTAAATGAAGTAGCAGAAAAATTGACAGAAATTGGATTGGAAGTAGAAAATATAAAATCATCAAATAATAATTTGGATAATTTTATTGTTTGTAAAATTGTAAAAACTCAAAAACATCCTAATGCAGACAAGTTAAAACTTTGTGATGTCGATGTAGGTTCAGGTAATTTAATTAAAGTTGTTTGTGGAGCGCAAAATGCCAGAGATGGATTGTTTGCTGTTTATGCACCTCCAGGCGCCGTAATTCCAAAGACTAACATGAAATTGAAAGTAGCAAAGATAAGAGGAATAGAATCTTACGGAATGCTTTGCTCAGGCTACGAACTTGATACAACTTCAGATAAAGAAGGAATTATTGAACTAAATAAAAAAGAAAAAAATATTGGTGAAAAGTATTTTAAAAATAGTGGTGAAAAAACTATGGATATTTCTATTACGCCAAATAGACCAGATTGTTTAGGTATCAGAGGTATTGCAAGAGATTTATCTGCATCTGGTTTGGGCCAATTAAAAAAACAACCTCCTATTAAAATAAGTCAAAAATTTAAAAATCCAATTAAAGTTTCAATAAAAAATGAAAAAGATCAAGGCTGTGGGATTTTTGGAAGCGTATATATTAAAAATGTTCAAAATAAAGAAAGTCCAGAATGGCTTAAAAAAAGAATTATATCTTTAGGTTTAAAACCTATCTCAGCAATCGTAGATGCCACCAACTATGTTATGTTTGATTTAAATAGACCATTACATGCTTATGATGCAGATAAAATAGATCAAGAAATTATTGTCAGAAACTCAAAAAAAGGAGAATCTTTTGAAGCTCTGGACAATAAAAAATATACACTCCATAACAATATGTGTGCAATTAGCGATAAATCAGGTGTATTAGGTTTGGGAGGAATTATTGGGGGAACTAGATCTGGTACAGAAATGTCGACAAAAAATATTTTGTTGGAGTCGGCATATTTTTTTCCATCACCAATTAGAAAAACTTCAAAAATATTAAATATTGATACTGATGCAAAATATAGATTTGAAAGAGGTATCGATCCAGATTCCATAAAATTAGGCTTAGATCTTGGGATGTGCATGATATTGGATATGTGTGGAGGTGAAGCAAGCAAGTTTTCAATTGTAGGAAAGATAAAGGATAAGAGAAAAACAATTGATTTAGAACCTGAAAAGTTTTTAAAAGTAATTGGATTTTCAATTACAAACTTAGAAATTAAAAAAATTTTAACTTCATTAGGATGTTCTTTGCGAGTAAGTGGAAAAAAAATCAAAGTTTTACCACCTACTTGGAGACCTGACCTTAAAGAAGATATTGATCTTATAGAGGAATTAACAAGAATTAAGGGTTATGATAAAGTACCTTCGATAAGCCCAGAAAAAGAAAATGTTAAAGATACATTAAATTATAGACAAAAGCTTTTTCATTTTGCCCAAAGATCAGCCGCATCAAAGGGTTATACCGAAGCTGTCACATGGTCATTTACAGATTCAAAAACAGATACCTTATTTTCTGAATTAAAAAATGAAATTAAATTATCTAATCCTATTTCTTCTGATTTAGATGTTTTAAGATCATCTCTTTATTCAAATTTAATTATTGGAGCAAAAAAAAATATTCATAGAAATTTTGAAGATCTAATGCTGTTTGAAATAGGACCTGTATTTAAAGGTAGTAAACCTGGAGAACAATCAACAATGATTGGAGCAATTAAAACAGGAAAATATTCTAGAAAAAATTGGATAGAAAAAGAAAGAAATTTTGATGTTTTTGATATGAAAAACGATGCTTTCAGAATTTTAAATGAAATTGGTATTGATAGCTCCAAGATAGCTGTAAGCAATAATACAAAAAAATGGTATCACCCAGGAAGATCTGGTTTGTTAACGTTAGGTTCCCCTAACGGTCCCGAACTAGGGTATTTTGGAGAAATTCATCCATCTATTATTAAAAAATTAGATTTAAGAACTGATAATGTTTTAGGTTTTGAAATTTTTTTAGACAATATACCACAATCAAGAAAGAAAATTAGAGAGGCTAAACCTCAGTTTATAGTTTCAGATTATCAAAAAGTTGTTAGAGATTTTGCTTTTATTATTGATGAAAAATATAGTTCTGGAGAAATTATTAATTTAGTCAAGAAAATTGATAAAGAATTAATCAAAGAGGTAAAAATTTTTGATGTATATCAAGGGGAAAATATTTCTTCCGGAAAGAAATCTATAGCTTTCAATGTGACTCTTGAACCTAAAGATAAAACTTTAGAGGAAAAAGATATAGAAGAAGTTAGTAAAAAAATCATATCAACAGTCCAAGATAAAACAGGCGCAACACTAAGATCCTAATGTCTACGAATGAAACTATTCGCAATTTTTCAATAATTGCGCACATCGATCATGGAAAATCCACCTTAGCAGATAGGTTAATTCATAAATGTGGAGGTCTTACTGATCGAGAAATGAAAGAACAGGTTTTAGATTCTATGGATATTGAAAGAGAGAGAGGAATCACAATTAAAGCACAAACCGTTCGTCTGAATTATAAAGCTAAAGATGGAAAAAATTATTTACTTAATATTATTGATACCCCTGGTCATGTTGATTTTAGTTATGAAGTGAGTCGATCATTATCAGCCTGTGAGGGATCAATATTAATTGTAGATAGTTCACAAGGTGTAGAAGCCCAGACTTTAGCCAATGTTTATCAAGCTCTTGATAACAATCATGAAATTATTCCAGTATTAAATAAAATTGATTTGCCGGCATCAGATACAGAAAAAGTTAAAAAACAAATAGAAGAAGTAATTGGAGTAGATACTAGCAATTCAATTAATTGTTCGGGAAAAACTGGAGAGGGTGTTGATGATATTTTAGAATCTATAGTTAAAAACTTACCTAGTCCAAAAGGTAATATTAATGATCCACTAAAATGCTTATTGGTAGATAGTTGGTATGACAGTTATTTAGGGGTCGTTATTTTAGTTAGAGTTATAGATGGAACTTTAAAAAAAGGTATGAAAATTAAAATGATGTCGAATAATACAGAACATACGGTTGAAAAAGTTGGAGTATTTACACCCAAACCTCAAGATGTAGACAAAGTATCATCAGGCGAAATAGGTTTTATAATTACTGGAATAAAAAATTTATCAGACACCAAAGTAGGAGATACTATATGTGATTTATCTAATCCTATCGACAATCCTTTGCCAGGATTTAAACCTAGCAAACCAGTTGTTTTTTGTGGTCTATTTCCCGTTGATAATTCGGAGTATCAAAAATTAAAAGATGGTATAGCAAAACTCAAACTAAATGATTCAAGCTTTTCCTATGAACCTGAATCTTCAAGCGCTCTTGGCCTGGGCTTTAGATGTGGATTTTTGGGCTTACTTCATCTGGAAATTATAACACAAAGACTTGAAAGAGAATTTGACATCAATTTAATTACGACAACGCCAGGAGTAATATATAAATTAAAAAAAAGAGATGGATCTATTCAGGAATTACAAAATCCTACAGATATGCCTGACCCAACTCAAATTTTATCTATAGAAGAACCCTGGATAAAGGCTACGATTATAACTCCCGATCAATACTTGGGGTCAATAATAAAAATTTGCCAAGATAAAAGAGGTAAACAAACCAATTTAACTTATTCAGGAAATCGCGCTGTTTTGATTTATGAATTACCTTTAAATGAAGTCGTTTTTGATTTTTACGATCGACTTAAATCTATTTCGAGTGGTTATGCTAGCTTTGATTACGATATTACAGGTTATAAAGAAGGAAATTTGGTTAAGATGGGAATTTTGGTAAACACCGAGCCAGTTGATGCATTATCAATGATCATTCATAGAGATTTTGCTGAATCCCAAGGGCGATTGGTTTGTGAAAAATTAAAAGAATTAATTCCAAGACACAATTTTCATATTCCTGTTCAAGCTGCTATAGGAGGAAAAATTATAGCTAGAGAAACTATCAAAGGATTTAGAAAAGACGTTCTTACAAAAATTCATGGTGGGGGAGCTAGAGACAGAAAAAGAAAACTTCTTGATAAGCAAAAAAAAGGAAAATCAAAGGCCAAACAATTTGGAAGAGTAGAAATCCCTCAAGAGGCATTTATAGGTGTGTTAAAAATAAATAAAGAAACTTAAATGGAGAGATGGCCGAGCGGTTTAAGGCGCAGGCTTGGAAAGCTTGTGTACTGTCAAAGGTACCGTGGGTTCGAATCCCACTCTCTCCGCCATTAATTTAACCTTTTCTATTCTTAAGTGTGGCGTTAAAATTGGTTTGATTGCAAATGAAAAAAGAAGTCCTAAAAGCCAGAATAGTAATATCTGAAAAAAATCAAACAGTTATAACTAAAATAAAGTATTTTATTAAAAGAATATTACATCGCTCACGTTATAATTATAAGCTATCAACAAATTTAAATTTAAATATTGATAAAAAAAAAACTTTTGTTCTAAAAGTAAAATCTAAGGCTATCTTAAAAAAAAAAATCTTTATTTCTGCGAATAATGGATTTTTCTATCTTGAAAATGCCAAACTTTATAATATTTTTGAAAAAAACCGATTCTATGGAATTGCTAAATACAAAAATAAGTTTTTTATAGGTTGTGCAGGCCAACATCACTCAGAAGGTTGTATTATATCATTTAATTATATTTTGAATAAAATTAAAAATATAAAAATTGAATATAAGTTACGCAAACAATGTTTTCATGATCTAAAAATTCATAAGGGTAATTTATATATGGTTAACTCAGCATGGAGATTTAATATGTTGGATGAAATACTAAAATTCAAGATTGGTAGTAATTTTTTAAAACTTGAAGAAAAAATTCGGCCAGATATTGATTATCCTTTTATACATCTCAATAGTATTTTTTTTAAAGAGAAATCAATATTATTATGTTATCACAACATGACTCAACAAACAAAAATGTTAAGTCAAGTATGTGAATTTGGAAATAACTGGAAATTTTTAAATATAGTTAAGACAAAAAATTTATCTTCCGCTCATAATGTTAGTATAATTAATAAAAAATTTTCTATTTTAGATAGTGACAATGGTATATTTGTATTAGGAAAAAATAAATTTAATTTTCCAGGTAAATTTTTAAAAGGATTTGATTATGATAAAAAAAATTATTACTTAGGTATAAATAAGTTTGAACATAGAAATAAACGTGGAAAAATGTCTCCTTATTTGGGAATAATTGATAAAAAAACAAAAAAAATCTCAACTATACTTTTGCCGCGAACGGGAGAAATAAATTCAATAAAGATTGTGGAATAAATTAAATTTTTAATGGAAGTATCTATTAGAAATATAGTTGCATGGAAATAGAAACGTTCTGTTGCACGATGTCGTTAATTTCTGTGAAGAATAACCCAATCATTAAATTCTTCTAAGGTTTTATAGTTTTTTAGAATAAATTCATTAATATAAGGAAATCTCTTACTAGGACGCACAAAACTATAAACTAAAAAAAGAGACTTTTTATCATTATAGTCAACCGAGATTTCACTTTCAGGTGTTGTTTCATATAAAATAAATTTAGGATTGGTCTGCTTAATATCATCAATAAAATCATATTGATGTTTTTTTGGTCCTAAGTTGAAAATATGGGTAAATTTAGAACAAGTTTTTTTTTTAATAAGATAAGTATAAGCAGTATGATAGTTAAATAATTGAAAACAATCTTCATTTTTTGTTAATTCTTTAAGTTTATTCACTATCTTTCTATCATTTTCTTTTAAGAAAAAATTATCATTTATATTTATAAATTTAATATATCTTTCTTTAAAATTAAAAATATTTTTTACATGTTGAAAGCTAATGTTGTTCTGTAAAAATATGGCTAAAAATAATATTAAAATTATTTTTTTTTCGAAAAAAAATTTTAATTTATTACTATTTATATATTTTTTTAAATAATTGCTTACATTAAAATATATAATTATAATAAATAAAATTGTATGAAATGAAATGGCTTGTTTCATATGAGGTGCATCGGATCGAGACAGTCCAGATTTATAAAACAAAAAAGATAAAACAAATAAAATTACTAAAAACAGTTTAGTTTCTTTGGGTATATCACTTTTTCTGTTCAATAAAGTAAAAATTACAAAAAAACCATTAATTATTATTAATAATAAATTCCTAGTCCCTCTCGTAGCATCTGGTTCATCTGAAAAAGGAGTTGGATAAATAACGCCCTGTTGCAGATCCATATATTTTAAAATTGTAAAAGAGTGATCTAAAAACAGTAAAAAATTACCTTTGCCGATTAGCAAATAAAATAAAATCCAGCTAAAGAAAATACCTAAAAAAATATAAAAAATTTGATAATTTTTTTTCATAAAAAAAAGTAAAATTACAAAAGAAATCAAAGTTACGTTTAAATACATCCCTCTATCTAAGCTCCACAATAAAGAAATAATTGATAAAGCCCCCAATAAGAAACAAATAGTTAAATTTGGTTTATGACTTCTAAGTATTTTAAGACAAAAAATTAATAAGCAAGCCAAAGGCAGATCACGAAAAACTAATATATTGCTATTAATTAGATATAGAAAAACAATACTTAAAATTAAAAAAAAGAAAACTTCTTCATTTTTTTTAAAATTGAAAGATTTGCAAATATAGTAGCCTAATATTAAAAATGTTATCGATGTAAAAGACTGTAAAAAAAATATAAAAAATCTATACGCACCAATACTTTCGTTTCCAGTTATAGACCATGCTAAATTTGCATTTAGGATATCCATAAACAACCCTGAAATTACGTAAGTATTTTTCCAAATTTCTTTCGTAAGAAAAAAGTTATAAGCACCACTTAATAGTTGGCCCTCATGAAATATGTCCAAGTCATTTTTGGGAAATTCAGTTGAAAGGAATTTTGCTATTAAGATAAATAAACATATGTAGAATATTAAGTTTAGTTGGAAATTTTTTTCATTTTTTCTAAAACTAGTATTTGGAAATATTTCATTAAATTTTAAGCACTCTTGCTTATTTAAAAAAATAAAGAGAACAAAAAATAAAATTAAGGGAGTACTTACAAAGACAACATATCTAATAGTGTCAGTAAAATGACTATGATTAAAAAAAGAATAATACCCTATTACTTCTTCAGGATTGCTATATGGCAAACTAATTTTTTCCCAGAGATAAACATTTAATATAATTGCTAAAATTGGTAAAAAATAAATAGAAAATTTAGTTTTTATTTGCATTTATTATAATTTTATTTTCTTATAAAAAGGTATTATCATATTTTAATGAAAAAAAGTCTATCCAACAATGAAAATTTTTCACTTGCAGTAGAAAACTATAAAAAAAAAAATTTTAGTGCTGCCGAAAGTATATGTAGAAAGATATTAAATATTGACTCAAAACATTTCGATTCCATATGGCTAATGGGCATGTTGGCAGCAAGAACTAGAAACTTTCATGAAGCAAAAAAATTTTTTTTAAAAGCAATCGAAATTAAGCCCAATAGTGAAAAAGCATATAATAATCTTGGCAACACCTGTAAGGAATTAGGAGAATTTAATGAAGCTAGTGATTTTTATCAAAAGTCAATTAATATTGAACCAAACAATGCAAACGCACATTATAATTTAGGAAATTCAAACCAACAATTACAAAAATTTGATAAGGCTTTAATCTCCTATCAACAAGCCATAAAAATTAAACCAGATTATTTTCATGCATACTATAGTTCAGGAAACATTCATCATAAGATTGGAAATTTCGAAAATGCAAAAAATTTTTATGAAAAGACAATTCAAATTATGCCTAAACATGAAGGTGCTCATAATAATTTGGGTTTGATATTTAGTAAGTTAGGAAAATCTTCCCAAGCAATAGCTTGTTATGAAAAAGCTATTGAAATTAAATCAGACTATACTGCCGCCTTCGTTAATTTAGGATTAGTATATACAGAGCAAGGTCAATTTATGAAAGCAATAGCTTGTTATAAAAATGCAATAAAGCAAGAGCCACAAAATCTTAATAACTATTATTACCTGATCAATTTACAAAAAGAAAAGTTAGATTTAAATTTAAGAAGTCGAATAGAAAATATACTCAAAGAAAAAAAATCAACACAACTAAATTATGCTTATGGAAATTTTTTGTTAGCAAAATATAAAAACAAAGAAAAAAATTATAAAGAAGAATTAGATTATTTAATCAAAGGACATTCTTATTATATTGAGTCTAACAAAAGCCTCAAAAAAGAAATTAAATATTGGTTAAACGATTTACCAAAAATAAAAAATTTAATAGATAAGGTTAAACCTAAGAGAAAAAATAAAAATCATGAACTAAATCCAATTTTTATTGTTGGTGTTCCAAGGTGCGGATCTACCTTAATAGAAAAAATCATTACATCAGGTAAAAAATTTATACCATGCGGAGAAGAAACAACAATATTAAGTACTTTTTTTAAGGAAGTAAAATTACACGAAAAAAGTGCATTAAATTTTGACGAATTAGAAAAATTTAAAGAAACAATTTTTCAAAGATATAAGAAAAAAAATTTAGTTCAAAAAAATAGCGACTATATTTTTACTGATAAATCTTTAGAAAATTTTTTTTATTTAGAATTAATTAAAGAAATGTATCCCAAAGCTAAAATAGTTAATTGCCAAAGAAATATTTTATCATCTATTATGTCTATTTTTCAAAATAATTTGACAGGATTAGCCTGGACACATGATATAGAAAATATATTTAAATATTTTAATAACTACTTTAATCAAATTAAATATTATAACGAAAAAATTCCTAATTTTATCTATAATTTAAATTTTGGAAAATTTATAAACAACCCAGTAATAGAGTCAAAAAAATTAATGGAATTTTGTGAGCTTCCTTGGGATAAAAAGTGCTTAGAATATTATAAGAGAAAAGATTTAGTATCTAAAACAACAAGCAACATACAAATTAGAAAGGCAATTTTTAAAGAAGCTAGTGATAAATATCAACCGTATAAAAACTTGTTGAAAAAATACAGCAACAAGTATTCTTGGTTTAATTAAATTTTTTAAAAATTAATCAGCAACATAAACAGATATTCCTCTTTTATTAAGGTCAATATCAAACTTTTTATGCAGAGGAGGAAATGCTCTCTGCTGGCAATCCATTCGGTCGCAAGTTCTACAATTTACGCCTATTGGCGTCTCAGTTTTTTTATCATTTAAATTTAAAGAATCTGCATAAACAAAATCCTTAGCATATTTGACTTGGCACCCTAAGCCAATGGATAATAAAGTTTTTTCCATTCCGTGTTTTCCTATTCCTTTTTCAACAGTTCTGGCAATACAAACATATTTTTCTCCATTTGACATTTTTGAGACTGCAGCATTTATTTTTCCAGGCATTGTAAATGCTTTATAAATGTTCCATCGCGGACAGGCTCCACCATAACGTGGAATTTCAATACCTGATAAAGAAAATCTTTTGGAAATATTTCCAGCAACATCTGCTCGAAGCATATGAAAAGGTATACCTTTCATTCTGGGATTTTGTAAGCATGTCAGCCTATGTGCAACTTGCTCAAAAGAAACAGCAAATGTATTTTGGAGAAGCTCAACATCATATCTTTGCCTAATACATTCATTGTAAAAGGGTTTATAAGGCATTATTATTGCTGCTCCAGCATAATTAAGTAAAGCAACTTTTGATAATTTTTTTGACTCTTCACTAGGAAAAGTAAAAGTATTTAAATACTCATCTATGATATCACTAGCTTCTAATTGAGCTAGGTGTGCACCCGCATATAATTTTTTTGTTTCAAGATTTAAATAATCAGACACAAGAAAAATTTTTTTAATCTCATCGTATTGCTTTGTAAATGGTTTGTTTTCATCTGGAACAACATCTTTTACTTCTATTTTGTGTTTACTAAGCAAGTATTCACAAATAGATGAATAGCCTACTCGATTATTGGTTTGAATTTTGTTAAACAATTCACTTGCAAACTCCTCTAATTTTGGAAAATAATTTTCATTTTCTTGTATGAAATCTGCAACCACTTCTCCAGGAAATGAATTTTTTCGACTATCAATAAATTTGCCTGATATATTTTCTACTTTATTGACTATATCTTGATTTTTTTTTTTATAATTATCTCCAAGTTTTACCAGTGCTTTTGCAATTGAAGGATTAGTATTAACTAGTTCTTTAACATCAAAATTTGTTATATCTAAATTTTCAAATAAGTTGTCACCCATTAAATCCATTAGATTTTGATATAGGTTTGTATCTATTTTTTTTGATATATCCGACACATCAACATTTAATTCATTTGCCATTTTTAGTAGCAGATCCATATCTATTTTACGTTTGCCGCTTTCCATTAAATTAAGATAGGTAGGCGATATGGATAGTTTTTTTGATAGATCAGCCTGGGTAATCCCAAGCTTTTTTCTTTTACTTTTTATTTTGTGGCCTATTTGTTGATTTATTTGATTCATATTTACAACATTTACATTTATCGTATAATTTATTTACAAATATTTACAAGTAAAATCAATAAAAATATTGCATATTACTTAATTTGTAAATATAGTAAATTTTATGAACGATTCACTGGATCCAAATAAGCAAATAATTGATCGATCTTTAGATAAAGGGTTGTACGTAAATGATGATGATCAAGATTGGGGCAGCGCAGGCATGAACGACGTTCATGAAGAATCCGAATAAAATCAAGAATTTATTCAACAATTTATAAGTCTATGAGTTCAAAAATTAAATCAACAAATGTGTCTTTTGACCTAAAAAGATTTGTAGGGATAAAAAGAGATTATACAAAAGAAGAGGTTGAAAAACTTAAAGGAACATTCTGCATTGAATATACGCTATGCAAATCACAATCAAAAAAACTTTGGAATTTATTAAATACCGAAACTTACGTTAACACTCTGGGTTCTCTATCAGGAAATCAAGCAGTACAACATGCCAAAGCAGGTTTGAAAGCAATTTATTTAAGTGGGTGGCAAGTAGCTGCAGACGCTAATAGCGCTGGAGAAATGTATCCGGATCAAAGTTTATATCCTTATGATAGTGCACCCAAATTGGTTGAAGCAATGAATAATGCTTTAATTAGAGCGGACCAGATACAGCATATGGAAGTTATAGAAGGAAAAATTAATAAAAAAGATCAAATAGATTATAAAATGCCAATCATAGCTGATGGCGAAGCTGGATTTGGAGGCCCACTAAATGTATTTGAATTAACCAAAAAATTTATAAAAGCTGGTGCAGCCGGTGTGCACTTTGAAGATCAACTGGCTTCAGAAAAAAAATGCGGCCATATGGGAGGTAAAGTACTAGTGCCTACGCAGACAATGATTAAAAATCTAAAGTCAGCACGATTAGCAGCAGATATAATGGGGGTCCCACTAATTATTTTAGCAAGAACTGATGCTAATGCTGCAAAACTAATTACTAATGACATTGATGAAAATGACAAACCATTTTTAACTGGAAAAAGATCACCAGAAGGATTTTATTATGTGAATGCCGGTTTAGATCAAGCTATTTCTCGTGGCTTGGCTTATGCTCCATATAGTGATTTAATTTGGTGCGAAACAGCAAAACCAAATTTAGAAGAAGCAAAAAGATTTGCTTCTGCTATTCATGATAAGTTTCCAGGTAAGCTTTTAGCATATAACTGCTCACCTTCGTTCAATTGGAAAAAAAATTTGTCAGACAAAGATATAGAAATTTTTCAAAAAGAAATTGGTAGTATGGGATATAAATTTCAATTTATTACTCTAGCAGGTTTTCATGCGCAAAATTTTGCTATTTTTGATTTAGCCAAAAAATATAAACAATATGGAATGGCAGCTTATTCCAGATTACAACAAAAAGAATTTGATAGTGAAAAAGAAGGTTACACAGCTACAAAACACCAAAGAGAAGTAGGAACTTCATATTTTGATGCTGTATCAAACGCTATATCCTCTGGAGAAAGCTCAACTACAGCAATGAAAGATTCCACTGAAACTGATCAATTTTAAATTTTAGCTAATTCTTCTTATACCAATTACTTTTAAGTTTGCTGTTTTGTAAATTCGATTAATAGTATTTTTAATTGTCATAACAACAACTTTTTTCAGCGGTCCATAAGCATGAATTAAATTTTTCTTTGAAACACAAACAGCTACGTGTCCTTTCCAAAAAATTAAGTCATTTTTTTTTACATTTTTTAATTTAATTTTTTTTTTAAAAAATTTAATTTGATCTTTAGTATCTCTTGGGCAGAATTTGTTGTTATAATTTAAGCATAATTGAATTAAACCGGAACAATCAATTCCACTAAAATGTTTTCCTCCCCATTTATATTGTATGTTTTTAAATTTATAGACTGGTGAAAATATATTTTTATTTTTAAAATTGAATTTTTGAACGTCTTTTTTTTTAATCCATAATTTGTCAAATTTATAGTATTTCCCTTTTTTTTCTGTGACCGAGATTCTTGATCCAAAACTGAGTTTTTTTTTAATTTTATACTTAGCAGAAGGTTTTAAATATAAATTAGCAGATAAATTAAAAATTTTGTGGGTACTTATTTTTTGGGACAAAAATCTTCTTTTTTTTATATAGCCTATATAATTATCTGTATCATTTTTAATCTTTAGCCAATTGCCCTTTTTTTTAATTATTTTAAAAGTTTCGCCGTACAAAAGTTGAGTTGTAACTTTCGATCTAGATCTATTTTTTTCTAAAACATTTATTATCGAGGAATTAATTCTCACTGTAAGTTTAATTTATTTCGAATAAACCATAGACAAACTAAAGAAGGTATTACCATTATTGCTGTAATTATAAAAAATATTCCCCAGTCACCGTTTAACCAATCCACCATGGCGCCAGATGATGCGGCTAGTGTTGTCCTACCTGCAGTTCCAATTGACGCTAGTAGAGCATACTGTGTAGCAGTATAGGTTCTATCAACAAGCATTGAAATAAAAGCAACAAACGCTACTGTTGCAAATGCTGCAGCCATATCATCAAAAATTACCGCTATAGCAAAAAGCCATTCAGATTTTCCTGACCATGCAAGTATAGAAAACAAGAGGTTTGTTGACGCCATAAGTATGCCCGAAACAAACATTGCTTTAATTACTCCTGAGCGAATTGCAAATAAACCTCCTAGTAAAGTAAATACTACGGTTGTTATCCAACCTAACCCCTTAGAATAAAGAGCTATATCAGATTTAGAAAAACCTATTTCTTTATAAAATATTATGGACATACGTCCGAGAAAAGCTTCACCAATTTTAAAAAGAAACACAAATCCTAAAATACCTATTGCAATTTTAAAACCATTCTTTTTAAAAAAGCTTATTATTGGTCCAGCAATTGTACCACCAATCCAAGCAAAATATTTTGTAGCTACGTTAGATGCCCCTAATTTCTCTTCGATCATCTGATCTGTTCTTCTTTGAGATTCTTGTCTTTCAGTAGGTTGAGGTTCGTGAACGAACATCAGACCAACATTGCAAGCTATTATAACTAGTCCAAGCACTAAGAAAGTAATCTGCCAATAATTTTGAAATCCTATTATTTGAAAATACTCTGCTGTATTAAGAGCTATAACACCACCAAGCTTATATCCGGTCCACCAGCCAACAACAGCCATAGCTGCTCCTGCTTGCATTGATTTTCCTTCATCTTTTCCAATTTGTTCAATTCTCAAGGCATCTACTGTGATATCTTGAGTTGCCGAAGCGATAGCAATAATCAAACCAATTAAAATTACTAAAGTTAGGTTTGCTGTTGGGTCTGCTAGACTCCAAAAAATTAAACTAACTAAAATTATTAGCTGCATCACCACTATCCAACCACGGCGATGCCCAATTTTATTCGTTAACCATGGAATACGAATTCTATCTATTAAAGGAGCCCAAAGATAATTGAAAGCGTAAACAGCAAATATTAAACCTGCCCAGCCAATAGTGCTTCGGCTTAAACCATCTTCTTTTAACCAAAGACTTAAACTACTTCCAATGAGTACCCAAGGAAATCCGCTAATGATACCTAATAAAAGGATTCTTAGCATTCTTCTATCAAAATAAATGGAGAAAGTTTCAGACAGGGTTTGTTTTTTTTCAATTTCCATAAATCACCAAATATTTTTAATTTTTCCAAAATGATGGAAAAAATAAAACCAACACAGCAAACAGTTCAAGCCTACCAAGAAGCATACCTAAACTCAAACTTAATTTAGAAAAATCAGACAAACTACTGAAGTTACCGTTTGGCCCTATTATATCTCCTAAACCAGGACCTACATTTGATATAGCTGTAGCCGAACCAGATAATGCCGTAATAAAATCTAATCCATTTAAAGAAAGCATTGCAGCTAAAATAAAGAAAATAAAAAAATAGAGAAAAATAAATGTTATTATGGAATATACAAAAGTATTACTTATTTTTTCGTTGTTATATTTTATTGGGAATATTCCATTTGGATAAACTAATTTTTTAAGTTGGTTTAATATAAAATTCCAAATTATTTGAAATCTAAATATTTTGATACCACAAGTAGTTGATCCAGCACAACCTCCAACAAACATCAAAAAAAGAAAAAATATTAATGGAAACTTTCCCCATAAACTGAAATCAGCAGTGACATACCCAGTCCCCGATAATATTGATAATACATTAAAAGTAGAAATTCTTAAATTGTCTATAGTGTTATATTCATCATTTGAAAGAAATAAATATAAAAAGATTGAAAAAATTGATAAAGACAAAATATAAATCAAACCTTTAATTTGTGAATCTTTAAAAAAAATTTTTCTATTTCCTTTAATAAATTTTAAATAAGCAATAAAAGGTATACTTCCTAATATTATAAAAACTATTGAAATAATTTCAATTTTTGGATTATTGAAATAACCTATCGATTCGCTGTAAGTGGAAAAACCACCAGTTGCAATTGTTGTCATTGCATGTGCCACGCTATCAAATTTGTTCATTCCGAAAAACCAATAAGCGACTGCACAAGAAAAAGTTAAAACGAAATATATTAATGAAATTAAAAAAGTTACTTCACGAGTCTTTGGTAAAATTTTTTCAGTAGTACTTGAACTTTCCATTCTAAATAATTGCATTCCTCCAACATTCAATAACGGCAATATTGTAATTGCCATTACAATAATTCCTATTCCTCCTAACCATTGTAATATTGCCCTCCATATAAGAATACCTTTTGGGGCATTATCAAGATTTGTAATAATAGTTGAGCCAGTTGTGGTTATTCCAGACATACTTTCAAAAAAAGAGTCAACTAAAGACAAATTAAGGTTTGAGAAAAAAAATGGTAAAGATCCAAAAACTGCGATGCTTACCCAAGACAAAGTTGTTAGTAAAAAGGCTTGTTGCAAATTTAATTTTCTATCTTCTTCCAAATTGGTGAGAACGAGCAGCATTCCTATGAAGATTGTAACAAATGCGGAGGATAAAAATGTGCTATTTTGTTGATCGTATATAAGTTGTACAAAAATTGGTATGAACATAGATACTCCTAAAATTAATAGGAGTACGCCAATTGCAAAAAAAACAGTTTTATAATTATTCATTTTTGGAATGGGAGGTTATTATTATATATTTGAAATTCAACATAATTAGAACAAATAATATCTATATTTTACCTATAAAATTTAATAAATCTTTATATTGTGATTGATAATTCAATAATTCAAACAACTACTTCTTGGCCATTCGTTGAGGCCAGAAAATTAATTAAAGAAAGAAAAAAAATTTTCGAAAAAAAAGGAAAAATAATTTTACAGACTGGTTATGGTCCAAGTGGATTACCTCATATTGGTACTTTTGGTGAAGTTGCAAGAACCACGATGATGGTAAATGCAATAAAACAAATTATTAATATACCAACCGAAATTATTACTTTTTCAGACGATATGGATGGTCTTAGAAAAGTACCAGATAATATTCCTAATAAGGAAATTTTAGAAAAAAATTTACACAAACCACTTACTAGTGTGCCAGACCCCTTTAAAAAATATAAAAGTTTTGGTGAACACAATAATGAGATGTTAAAAAAATTTTTAAATGAATTTAAATTTAATTATACTTTTAAAAGCTCAACCGACACCTATAAAAAAGGATTATTTAATGAAGCTTTACTTTTAGTTTTAGAAAAATATGAAGAAATTAAAGAGATTGTTCTTCCTACTTTAGGTAAGGAAAGAAAAAAAACTTATAGTCCTTTTTTACCTATCTGCCCAGAAACTGGACAAGTATTAGAAGTCCCAGTTATCGAAATTAAAAAAAAAGAGGGAAAAATTATTTATCAAAATGGCAATAAAAAAGTTGAAACAGAAATAATCAATGGAAAATGCAAATTGCAGTGGAAAGTGGATTGGGCAATGCGTTGGTATGCTTTTGATGTTGATTATGAAATGTATGGAAAAGATTTAATTGAGAGCGCAATTCTTTCTAATAAAATTTGTCAAACAATGGGAAAAAAAAATCCAAATGGTTTTGCTTATGAAATGTTTTTGGATGAAAAAGGAGAAAAAATTTCTAAATCTAAAGGAAATGGAATAACTATTGAAGATTGGTTAAAATATGCTTCCCCAGAAAGCTTATCTTTGTATATGTACCAAAATCCCAAACGGGCAAAAAAATTATACGCTAATGTGGTTCCAAAAGCTGTTGATGAATATTTAACATCTATTGATAAATTTAAAGAGCAAGACGAAAAACAAAAACTTCTTAATCCAGTTTGGCATATTCATAATGGTAATCCACCTAAAGAGAAATCAATTATGCCATTTTCAGTCTTGTTGAATTTAGTAGGGACAAGCAATGCTACAGACAAAGATGTGTTATGGAAATTTATAAAAAAGAATAAAAAAGATATTAAAATTTCTGAGCACCCTATTTTGGATAGTTTAGTTACGTATGCATTAAAATATTTTGAAGATATAGTTAAACCAAATAAAAAATATAGAAAACCTACCGATAAAGAAAAAAAAGCTTTAGAAGATTTGGTGAAGAGATTAAAAGATTGTAAAGAGGAAATGGACCCTGAATCCATACAAACAATTGTTTACTCAGTAGGAAAAGACAATGGCTACAAGGAAAATTTAAGAGATTGGTTTAAAGCAATTTATGAAATAATTTTTGGAGAAGCGGATGGGCCAAGAATGGGATTTTTTATAAGTTTTTTTGGTATAAAAGAAAGTATAGAACTAATTAATAAATATATTAAATAATGTTTTCTGTCTTAAGACCCTTTTTATTTAACCTAGATCCTGAAACCGCACACGATTTAGCGATTAAATCACTTAAATTTAATCCTCTACCTAGCAAAATGTTCGAGGTAGAAGACGAGGAAATGTTAAATATAGAATTGTTAGGAAAGCAATTTCCTAATCCAATCGGACTTGCGGCAGGCTTTGATAAAAGTGCAGAGGTATATAATTCACTTTTGAAATTAGGATTTGGTTTTGTAGAAGTCGGTACAGCTACCCCACTAAAACAATTTGGCAACCCAAAACCCAGAATGTTCAGACTTGAAGATGACGAAGCTTTAGTTAACAGGTTAGGATTTAATAATGATGGAATAGAGGCAATAAGAGCAAGAATTAAATCAGATCAAAAAAAAGGTATATTAGGAGTTAATATTGGGCCAAACAAAGAAACTAAAGATCAAAAAAATGATTTTTGTTTAGGATTGAAGAATTTTTTTGATATAGCAGACTATATTACAGTAAATATTTCCTCGCCAAATACAGAAGGTTTAAGAGATTTTCATGACCAAGCAAAACTACAAGATCTTTTACTAACCCTTAATAAAATAAAAAAAGAAAAGAAAACAAAAATTCCTCTTTTATTAAAAGTTTCGCCAGATATTAATGATAGCGATATACCAGAAATTGTTAATGTAGCAGTAAAAAATAATATTTCTGCAATTATACTTACCAATACTACAAATGGTAATAGAGATAATTTAACAAGCAAATTTAAAGAAGAAGAAGGTGGACTTTCGGGGGAACCTTTACAAAAAATATCTACAATTATTATTAAAAAATTTTATAAACAATTAAATGGCAAAATTCCCATCATAGGAGTGGGCGGTGTTAGTTCTGGAAAATCAGCATACGAAAAAATTTTAGCAGGAGCATCACTGCTCCAACTCTATACAGGTTTTGTTTACAGGGGACCTTTCGCGGCAAAAACGATTAAAAAAGAATTAATTCAAATTTTAAAAAATGACGGCATAAAAAATATAAAAGATGCCATTGGTAAAGGAATGTAGATTTTAGCTATTCTATCCTAATTTTTGTAATGAAGGAAAATATTCCAATATAAAAAATCCTAAAACCTGTAGTTGACCAGTTAAAATAGCGATTCCTGTTAACAATAAAATAACACCACCTGATTTTGTTATAGCTGGTGTGTATTTTTTAAAACTTTTCGAAAATAATAAAAATTTGTCAATCAAAACTCCAGAAATAATAAAAGGTATGGCCAAACCTAAAGAATAAAATGATAATAACAAAATACCTCTGCCAATACTTTCCTCTAATGCTGCCAAAGTTATAATCGAACCAAGAATCGGTCCTATGCAAGGCGTCCAGCCAAAACCGAATGCAGCCCCAACAACAAATGGAAAAGCTAAGTTATTATTATATTGGTCAGTAAAAATTTTTATATCTTTATTCATGAAGTTAAAATTGACAATACCAATTAACTGAAGAGAAAATAATATTATGATAATACCAGCAATAATTCTAAAAACATTTGAATTAACCAAAAAAAATTGTCCTATAAATGTAGCTGTTGAACCTAACGCTATGAAAACAAAAGAAAATCCTAAGGTAAAAAAAATTGTTTTAATAAATATTAAATTTCTTTTTTTTTCTTTTATTTTGTCAAATGATGTTCCCGAAATATACGAAATATATCCAGGAATTAAAGGAAGCACGCATGGCGACAAAAAGCTAATTAGTCCAGCTAAAAAGGCAATAGATAATGTGGTATTCATTTAATATATTCTCTTGATTCCATTTACTACTAGATCTATATACTGCATAGGAAAATCGATATGTCAAAAAAATGTGAACTAACAGGCAAGTCTCCTCTAAAAGGTCATAAAGTAAGCCACGCTAATAATAAAATGAAAAGAAAATTTTTTCCTAATTTAAAAAAGGTTACTTTTAAAAGTAATATTTTGAAAAGAAATATAAAACTTAACGTTAGTAATGCTGCATTAAGAACTGTTGATTATAAAGGTGGAATAGATTTTTATCTTAAGGGTGTAAAGTCATTTAAATTATCTTCTAAAGCAAAAAAATTAAAAAATAAAATAGCTTTGAAAAATTAGCCATAAATGAAAAAGATAAAAAATAAATTTTTTTTTATTTTATCATTTTTAATGGCTTTCATTGTAATTATATCTAATTATCTAGTTCAATTTCCTGTTAATTATTTAAGTCTTGAAAATATATTAACTTATGGAGCCTTTACTTATCCTATAGCATTTTTAATTACAGATTTATGTAATCGTAAGTATGGAAAAAATATAGCAAAAAAAATAGTATATTTTGGTTTCTTAGTTGGAGTTCTTTTAACTTTATATTTTTCCACAAACTATTCTGATCTAATTTCTATTAGGATTGCAATAGGATCTGCAATCGCATTTTTAACCGCTCAATTAATTGATATTAAAGTTTTTGATCAACTAAGGAGAAGAAAATGGTTTATTGCGCCAATAACTTCATCATTGACCGGGTCAACGATTGATACTTTTTTATTTTTTTCAATTGCATTTTATGGAACGGGAATAAATTGGATATCTTTATCTTTTGGAGATTTATTAGTTAAAATATTTGTTGCAATTTTAATGTTAATTCCTTTTAGACTTTTGCTTTCTTCTATACAAGAAATTTCAACAATTGAAAAAAATTTTAATGTATAGTTTTACGAGGTTTGTCAGAAAAAAGTTCTGTTAATTGATTAATCATGACATCTCCTAACTCTTGAACATCTACAATTTTTATAGCTTTTTTGTAGTATCTTGTTACATCATGGCCAATGCCAACTGCAATAATTTCAATATTTGAATTTTCTTCAATCCATTTAACGGTTTTCTTTAAATGTTTTTCTAAATAATCGCCTGAATTTACTGATAGCGTAGAGTCGTCTACTGGCGCACCATCAGAAATAACCATTAAAATTTTCCTTTGCTCTTTTCTTTTTAAAATTCTTTTGTAAGCCCATATAAGCGCTTCTCCGTCTATATTTTCTTTTAGCAAACCTTCTTTAAGCATTAATCCGAGATTCTTCTTTGATTGTCTCCAAGGAGTATCTGCAGATTTATATATGATATGTCTTAAGTCATTTAAACGTCCAGGATTTTTTGGTTTATTGCTTGTGTTCCATTTTTCTCTACTTTTACCACCTTTCCAATTTTTTGTTGTAAATCCTAAGACTTCCACTTTAACTGAACATCGTTCTAAAGTTCTTGATAAAATATCAGCACAAATTGCTGCAACAGATATAGGTCTTCCACGCATTGAACCAGAATTGTCTATAAGTAGAGTTACAACAGTATCTTTAAATTCATTTTCTTTTTCTATTTTATAAGACAAAGAATTGAATGGATTAATTATTACTCTTGAAAGTTTTGACGCATCTAACATTCCTTCTTCAAGATCAAATTCCCAAGATCTGTTTTGTTTAGCCAGCAATTGTCTTTGAAGTTTATTTGCGAGTTTTGCAACTACATTCTGTAAATTTGTAAGTTGTTGATCAAGATTCTTTCTTAACCTAAGAATTTCACTTTCATTTTCTAACTCTTTAGCTTCATTTATTTCATCATATTCCGATGTAAATATTTTATATTTATCTTTTAAGAGATTTTTTTTATTTCTCTCAAATGAGCTTGGGCTTCCTGCTACTTCGCGCGCATCATTTTCATCTAGATTTTTATTATCATTTAAAGTTTCAGGATTACTATCAATTACATTAGATTCAGCACTATTTTCCTGATTTTCATCATAATCAGGAGAATTATCTTCATTTTCTTTACTTTCATTTGATGCCGAGTTATCTGCTTTATCTTCTTTTTTTTCGTCTTTTTCATTACTCTCAGAATCTTCAAAATCAAGACTATTAATTAATTCAGTCATTATTTGACTATACTTACTTTGGTTTTCAATACTTTTATCTAGATCGTTGAATTTTTTTTTCACATTTTTATCAAAAGAATCTTTCCAGTAGCTCAGTATTTTTTTTGTAGTATCATTTTGCTTAATATTAAAAAAATGACTTCTTAGATACAGTTCAAAAGCTTCTGTGACAGAAACATCTGACTCAGTTTTAATTTCATCAATTTTTTTATTTTTAAATTTACTTTCATAACATTGGACAATATTATTTCTCACTCCTTTTAACTTGTCTGATCCTATTTTTTCATATCTAATCTTTTCGGCAACCGAATATAATGCTTTAGCCAAGCTTCCTTTAGGTTCATTTTCAAGATAAATTTTGTTATCGTTATATCTTATTTTTAAAGCTTCCGAATCAGCAAATGCTCTTAAATTTACAAAATCTTGTAATTTTCTTAGATTTATTACATCAGGTAAATTTAACGAATCTTTTTTTGAAGGTAAGTTACTGCCAAATTTAACTTCTAGATTAAAGTTTTCAGAAATAGCTTTTGTTGCAGAAGATACAGCAGATTTAAATCTTTCTTTTAAAACTTCATTATCGTTCATTTAATAATTATATTTTTATATTTATTGAAGATTCTGGCAAATCTTCGCCAAAACACCTTTGATAGTATTCCGCAATTATATTTTTCTCTAAATCATCACACTTATTTAAAAATGTTACTCTAAAAGCATATCCTACGTCTTTAAATATTTCTGAGTTTTCTGCCCAATGTAGTACCGTTCTTGGGCTCATAACTGTAGAAATATCTCCGTTGACAAAACCTTTTCTTGTTAAATCTGCAACCTTAATCATATTTGAAACTGTTTCTTTTCCATTTTTATTATTAAAGCTACTAGACTTTGCTAAAATAATTTCTAATTCCTTTTCAAATTTAAGATAGTTAAGTGTTGTTACTATATTCCATCTATCCATTTGTCCTTGATTTATTTGTTGGGTACCTTGATAGAGTCCAGATGTATCACCCAACCCAATAGTATTTGTTGTAGCGAAAAGTCTAAAATAAGGATTTTGTTTTAAAATTTTATTTTGATCTAATAAAGTAAAGTTACCTTCTTTTTCTAATACTCTTTGTATAACAAACATTACATCTGGGCGTCCAGCATCATACTCATCAAAAACCAAAGCTACTGGATTTTGAATTGACCAAGGCAGTATACCTTCTTTAAATTCTGTAACTTGTTTATTATCTTTAATTACAATAGCATCCTTTCCAATTAAGTCTAAACGACTAATATGACTATCTAAATTTACTCTAACGCAAGGCCAATTTAATCTTGCAGCTATTTGTTCAATGTGAGTTGATTTACCAGTTCCGTGATAACCCTGGATTAAAACGCGTTTATTAAAAGCAAAACCAGAAATAATAAAAGGTATGGCCAAACCTAAAGAATAAAATGATAATAACAAAATACCTCTGCCAATACTTTCCTCTAATGCTGCCAAAGTTATAATCGAACCAAGAATCGGTCCTATGCAAGGCGTCCAGCCAAAACCGAATGCAGCCCCAACAACAAATGGAAAAGCTAAGTTATTATTATATTGGTCAGTAAAAATTTTTATATCTTTATTCATGAAGTTAAAATTGACAATACCAATTAACTGAAGAGAAAATAATATTATGATAATACCAGCAATAATTCTAAAAACATTTGAATTAACCAAAAAAAATTGTCCTATAAATGTAGCTGTTGAACCTAACGCTATGAAAACAAAAGAAAATCCTAAGGTAAAAAAAATTGTTTTAATAAATATTAAATTTCTTTTTTTTTCTTTTATTTTGTCAAATGATGTTCCCGAAATATACGAAATATATCCAGGAATTAAAGGAAGCACGCATGGCGACAAAAAGCTAATTAGTCCAGCTAAAAAGGCAATAGATAATGTGGTATTCATTTAATATATTCTCTTGATTCCATTTACTACTAGATCTATATACTGCATAGGAAAATCGATATGTCAAAAAAATGTGAACTAACAGGCAAGTCTCCTCTAAAAGGTCATAAAGTAAGCCACGCTAATAATAAAATGAAAAGAAAATTTTTTCCTAATTTAAAACTCTTGTAAAAAAATTTCACCCTGATAAGCATTCGGGTAATAAAGAATATGAAAATAAGCTAAAAAAAATAACTATGGCATATAGCCATTTAAAAATGCTAATAAGTGTTAAATAAAAAAATATGACA
>CACFOC010000012.1 GCA_902567945.1 uncultured Pelagibacteraceae bacterium
ATCTGTTGGAAAATTTATTAAAACATTAACTTTTCAAAGAATGACCAAAGAAGCTAACAAAATTGTTGGAGCAACAGCGGCTAGACTAGGCAGAGCTGAAGGGATGGAAGCGCATGCTAGAACTGGTGATATAAGGCTGAAAAAATATGGTCATAGCAATTAAGCATGCAAGCTCTGGTTTATACAGATACGCAAACATTAGTTTATAGAAAAGAAAAAAATCCAAAACTTTTAAATGGAGAAAGTATAGTTAAAGTATCCGCTTCTGGAATTTGTGGATCGGATATGCATGCTTATCATGGAAAAGATAATAGAAGAATTCCTCCTTTGATATTAGGTCATGAAATTAGCGGAGTTATTGATAAGGGAAATGAAACTGGAAAAAAAGTTGTACTTAATCCTTTAATTACGTGTGGTTCTTGTGATTATTGTAAAAATGGAAAGGAACATTTGTGTGGAAAAAGAATTATTTTGGGAATGAATAGACCAGTGGAAAGACAAGGTGGATTTGCTGAATATGTTTCTATTCCTAACAAAAATATATACGAATTACCCAAAAATATTGATATCAAGGAGGCTCCAATAGCAGAACCTTGTGCTGTAGCTTTACACGCAGTTGAACTTGCAGAAAAACAAATTTTTCAATCTTTAAAAAATCACAAAATATTAATTATTGGGGCTGGAGCTATAGGCTTGCTTTGTGGATTGATTTTATCAAAGGTTAAAAATTGTAAAGATATAGTTATAGTAGAACCAAATGATAAAAGACTTAAAGAATCTTTAAAATTTTTAGATGCTGATGGTTTTAAACCAGATAGTAAAAATATAATAAATGATCAATTTGGCATTGTTTTTGATACTGTAGGCTTGGAAGTTACAAGACAACAAGCAATAAGATGCGTAAAACCTGGAGGAATTATCATTCATATCGGCTTAACGCAGCCTTCTGGAGATTTTGATTTTAGAAAAACTACCCTTCAAGAGATTACAATTATTGGAACTTATTGCTATACAAATAAGGATTTTGAAAAAACACTAAGTATTTTAAATCATAAAGAAATTGGAAAATTAGACTGGATAGAATATAGAAATCTTAAAGAAGGATCGTCTGCATTTAAAGAAATACATAATGGTAAATGTACGGCACCCAAAATTATATTACTTATTTAGCTATATCTTTTAAGGTTAAACCTTTCTTGTTTGCAGGCACAGCTATATCCATCATTTTAGGATTGGATAGTTTCAGATTTCTCATTATTTCCGCATATTCTTCAGGAGAATTTACTTGAAGTCTTGGATTGTTTTTTTTTTCATTTTCAATAGTTGAATATTTTTTTCCGTTGTAATCATGGGCCGGATATACAAATGTCTTTTCAGGGAGTTTTAATAATTTTTTAAATAAAGAATCGTAAGCATCATAAGAACTGCCATTTTGGAAATCCGTTCTTCCCGTTCCATTAATTAACAATGTATCTCCAGTAAAAACTCTATCTTTCATGAAAAAACTATAAGAGCAATCTGTATGACCCGGTGTATACATTGATATTAATTCTATATTTTCAATTTTAATTTTTTCATTATCCTTTACTCGAATATCTATTACTTCAGAAGCCGAATGTGAGCCCATAATTTTTGAACAACTTGTTTGCTTGCTTAATTCGTTCAATCCAGAAATATGGTCAGCGTGAATATGGGTATCTATAACTTTTACAAGTTTTAAATTTAATTCTTTTAGTACGTTAAGGTACTCTTTTGTATTTTCAATTACAGGATCAATGATTAATGCTTCTCTACCTTTTCCACTTGATATAATGTACGTGTAGGTTGAAGACTTATTGTCAAATAATTGTTTAAAAATCATATTTATCTAAAAATTTATAAAAAATTGCATAGCAAATCAATCTAGCTTATATTTATTTTTTAAAAAAATTAAAAGGGGGAATTATCATGACATTAAAAATAAATAGCTTGGCGCCTGACTTTAAAGCAAAAACTACTATAGGAGAAATATCTTTTCATGAGTGGCTGGGTAGTAGCTGGGGAGTATTATTTTCACACCCAAAAGATTTTACACCAGTTTGTACAACTGAATTAGGTGCACTAGGTGGCATGAAAGATCAATTTGAGCAAAGAAATGTGAAAGTTATTGGACTAAGCGTAGATCCAGTTTCTGATCATGTAAAATGGCTAGATGATATTAAGGATGTAACTGGGATCAAGCCTGATTATCCGATTATTGCAGATGAAAAACTTGAGGTTGCAAAACTTTATAATATGCTTGAAGGTGATGCGGGTGTTACTTCAATGGGACGTACTGCGGTAGACAATCAAACAGTTAGAACTGTTTTTGTTATCAGACCAGATAAAAGAATTGGGTTATTTTTAACTTACCCAATGGCTACTGGTAGAAACTTTTTAGAAATATTGAGAGCTATCGATTCGATGCAAATGACGGCAAAACATAAAGTCGCTACTCCAGCAAACTGGAAAAAGGGAGAAGATGTGATTATTGTTCCAGCAGTTAAAGATGATGAGGCTAAAAAGCTATACCCAAAAGGATGGAAGGCTTTAAAACCTTATTTGCGTAAAGTTCCAGACCCGACTAAATAGATTGGATAAAAAAATATTAGACCAGCAATCTCAGCATTGGGAAAGTAATTTCTCAAGCAAGCCTGAGATGTTTGGTTTAAAACCAAGTATAGCAGCAGTAAAAGCTCTTAAAATTTTTAAAAAAGAAAAAATAACAAAAATTATTGAACTTGGTGCAGGTCTTGGAAGAGATACTATATATTTTGCACAAAATTCGATTTTTGTAGAAGCAATAGATTATAGCCCAACAGGAATTAAAATAATTAATAAAAAAGCTAAAAAACTTAATTTATCTAAATTTATTAAAACAAAAATTCACGATATAAGACAAAAATTGCCCTTTCCAGATAAAAGTTTCCAGGGCTGTTTTTCACATATGCTTTATTGTATGGCACTATCCTCATTTAATCTTAAAAATTTAAATCAAGAAGTTTATAGAGTGCTAAAATCAGGTGGAGTTAATGTATATACAGTTCGACATAACGAGGATGGAGATTATCAAAAAGGCATTCACAGAGGGGAAGATCTTTATGAAAATGATGGTTTTATTGTTCATTTTTTCTCTAAAAATAAAATAAACCAACTTTCGACAGGCTTTGAAATTTTAGATATTGAAAAGTTTGAAGAAGGTAAATTTCCAAGGAAATTATTTAAAGTAACTTTAAAAAAAAAATCACTTACAAGGTAGATTGTTTTTTTTCCATCCAATATTTTCATTATTTCCTGAAAAACCATCTGAAATATTAGAACATTTATAACCAAGCATTGTAAGTATTTCGGCTGCTCTCTGCGACCTTCCTCCTGTTCCGCATGAAGTTAATATTTCATAATCTTGATTTATTTTTAAATTTTTAAATTCTTCTACAAAATTTTGGTTTAAAATTTGCCCTTCAAATTGTAGTGATAAAAAATAAGTTTTTAATCCAATTTTATCACCATCAGGTTTACCATTATCCCACTCTTCCTTCGTTCTTACGTCGAGTAAAACACATTTCGGATTATTTTTTACATAGTTTTTTATTTCTTTGCTTGGTATTTGTTTAATCATTTTATTTTTTAATTAATGCTACAACAGCAGCTGCAATCGAAGCTAATCTAGCTTCAGCCTCATCAGATCTACTAGTAATTACCACAGGTGCTTTACCACCTAAGACAACACCAGCAGCGCAAGCTCCCATAAAATAAATCATCATTTTAACTAAAGCATTTCCAGCTTCAACATTAGGCACTAGGAGAATATCTGTATTACCAGAAACATCATTTTTAATTTTTTTAATTGCAGCAGATTTTTTGGAAACAGAATTATCAAAGGCTAATGGACCAAAAACATCTGCATTGATATTTTCTTCTTTAGCACGTTTTGTAATTATATTTGCATCAATTGAGCTAGGCACACTTTCTAATATTTCTTCAGTTGCTGAAAGGATAGCTACTTTAGGTCTAGAAATTCCAATTTTGTTTGCAAAGTCAACAGAATTTCTAAGAATATGCATTTTAACTTCAAGTTTTGGCAAAACATTAACAACTCCATCAGTGATAATAAAGGGTTTGTCGTCTTTATCTAAAGTCATATGCCAAACATGACTTAATCTTTTTTTACCAATTAAATTTAAATCTCTCTTTAAGACTGCTTTCATTAACACATCAGTATGAATATGTCCTTTGACAATAATTTTTACTTTATCGTCGCTTGCAAGTTTGGCCGCAATAGGAGCTGTGCTATCTTCATCTCTCTCATTAATAATTTTATAATTAGATATATTCCATTTTAACTTATCAGCGTATTTTTTTATTTCACTTTCATCGCCAATAAATGTTGGATTAATTAAATTGTGTTGAACAGCTTTATGGACAGATTCCATAGGAAATATTTCCCCAGCATTAACAATGGCAGCATTAACCGTTCCAGTTCTTTTAGCAATCTTAATTAAATTATTAGGACAAACAATTTTCTTATTTGATAACATAAACTAAAAAGCCCATTCATAGGCAGAAAGAGAAACAGCTCCACCAGTGTGAATAAAAAGAACATTGTCATTTTTTGTAAACTTTTTATTCCTAATTAAATCAATTAAACCAGCAAAAGCTTTACCTGAATAAACAGGATCTAATAATATAGCTTCTTTTTTTGCCAAAAGTTTTGTTGCTTCAATCATACCTTTAGTGGGTTCTCCGTATCCTGTTCCAATATATTCATCATACACAATAATATCTGATTTATCTAAAATGTTGCACTGAAGTTTTTCACAAGTTTTTTTTGCTTCCTCATAAACTTTATCTACTTGTATGTCTTTTTTGTGTCGAACACAGATTCCTGTTACTGGAATGTTAAAATTAAAATATTTTTTACCTGCTAATAGTCCCGCTTGAGTACCCGCACTTCCTGTAGCATGAATAATATGTGAAAAATTATATTTATTATTTTCTTTTATTATTTCATTTAAGCACTCAACGTAACCTAAAGCTCCCACAGCATTTGATCCTCCTCCTGGTATAAAATAAACATTAGTGCCCTTTGATTTTATATCTTTAATTAATTTTTCTGAATATTTTGTAACATCTTCATTTTTTGGGCATATTTTTACTTCTGCGCCAAAAAGTTTATCTAAAAAAACATTACCAGATTTCATGTAAGATTCAGGGGGGTCTTTTAGTCTTTGTTCTAAAACTATAAGACATTTTAAACCCATTAGCGCACAAGCCGCTGCTGTTTGTCTTGCATGATTCGATTGAACCGCACCAACAGTGACAATTAATTCAGCTTTATTTTGTATTGCATCAGGGATTAAGAATTCCAATTTTCTAGTTTTATTCCCACCAGTAGCTAAACCTGTGCAATCGTCTCTTTTTATAAAAATATTTGGACCACCTAAATACTCTGATATATTTTTCAGATGCTCTATTGGTGTTGGAAAATGTCCCAATTTAATTCTTTCAAATTTTTCTATCATGATTATTTATTTATGTATAAATTAAAATATTCAAGATATATATATTAATCATAATCTAAATGAACAAAAATTTATCATTATTGGCTTTGAGTCAAGTTTTTGGATTTACAGCTAATATTATTACAGTTTTTTTAAGTGGAATAGTTGGTTCACAAATTACTTCTGTAAAGTCTTTGTCAACGCTGCCTACATCTTTGTCAGTTCTTGGTACAGCAATTTTTACTATTTTAGCAGCAAAAATTATGGATAAAGTAGGTCGAAGGCTAGGTTTTATTTTTGGAGCTTTAGTAAGTTCAGTGACTTGTTTAATAGCTGTTTTAGCTATCATTCAACAAAACTTTATTTTATTTTGTATCTCGCATTTAATTCTTGGTTTAGGGATAGCTTTTGCTCATCAATATCGCTTTGCAGCCGCAGAAAGTGTAGAGAAAGAAAAAGTACCAAAGGCTATCTCTATTTTAATGTTAGCTGGAATCGTTTCATCATTTTTAGGTATAACACTAGCGAACTATACAAAAAATCTTGTACCTGATCATTTATATGTAGGCTCTTATCTTTTGCTCTCTGTATTTACTTTTATGCCAGCGGTATTTTTTATTTTTTATACAAATAATAAAAAAGCAAAAATAGATTTTAACAATAAATACAATGGACGCAGTATATCTGAGGTAATTTTTCAACCAAAATTTTTGCAAGCAATAATTGCTGCTGCATTTGCTTATGCAGTTATGTCATTTCTAATGACTGCTACACCTTTAAGTATGCATGTGATGGAAAAAATGAGTTTAGAAAGCACAGGTCTAGTTCTTCAATTTCATCTAGTAGCCATGTTCCTTCCATCGTTAATTACTGGACATTTAATTAAAAAGTTTGGCCACAGTAATATAATTTATATAGGAGTTTTATTTTATATTGTAACAATAATTTTAAGTTTATTCGAACAAACATTTACAAATTATATGGTAGCTCTAATATTTTTAGGATTAGGTTGGAATTTTTTATTTATTTCTGGAACTAGTTTGGTAGTTTTAACTTATAAAGAAGAAGAAAAATTTAGAGTACAAGGAATTAATGATTTAATTGTATTTTCTACAATGGCATTAGCAAGTTTATCAGCGGGAATATTGTTAAGTTTAACTAGTTGGAAAACTATGAATTTGATATGTGTTCCTTTTTTAATTTTAATAGCTTACTCGACTTTTAGAGCACAAATATTAAACAAAAAATGAGCTTTCTATTACTGGGTTTTTTTACCGGTTTAAGTTTAATTTTAGCAATTGGAGCACAAAATATATTCGTAATTGAACAGGGTTTAAAAAAACAATACGTTTTTTTGGTTTGCTTAATTTGTTCACTATCAGATCTTATATTAATTTTTTTAGGAATTTTTTTATTCGAATACTTTAGAAACTTTTTTACTGATAATGTAGAACTAATTTTTAACATATTACTTTTAGCTTTTCTTGTTTACTTTATAATTACCAAAATAAGAATTAAACATAATGAAATAAATATTGGCTTTAATAACAACGCAATTTCTTTAAAAAACACTGTAATAAAAACAATAGGCTTTACTTATTTAAATCCTCATGTTTATTCTGATACTGTTTTTTTTCTTGGAAATTTTTCTAAAAACTTTCTTATTTCACAAAAATATTATTTTGGTATCGGAGCTTCACTAGCTTCATTTTTATTTTTCTTTTGTCTAGGTTATTTGTCTAAATTCCTATCAAAAAATTTACAAAATCAAGTAGTATGGAAATTTATAAATTCTTTTATTATAGTTTTTATGGGTATTTTAGCCTTTTATGTATTAATAGATATTCTCTATTAACCTTTTCCTCGCCAAGGAATTGTTTTGTCTATAATTTTTCTAATTGTTAAATCAAATAAAAGCCCTAACATTCCCATTACGAATATGGTTATCCAAATTACTTCGTACTGCATATATTTTCTAGCAACGTTTTCAACAAACCCAATACCAGTTGTTCCAGCTAAAAATTCAGCAGCTACTAATGTCCCCCAACACATACCAACTGCAACCCTTATTCCTGTTAAAATTTCAGGTAACGAATTAGGAAATATAACTTCTCTAATTATTTGCCATCTAGAAGCACCTAAAGAGTGAGCAGCATGAATTTTTGAAAGTTGAGTTCCTGAAGCTCCAGCTCTTGCGGAGATAATCATAATCGAAAAAGAAACCATAAATAGTAAAAATACTTTTCCTACGTTATCAATTCCAAAAACAGTAATTATCAGTGGAGCCCAAGCAAGAGGAGGTACTGGTCTATATAATTCAACCATAGGATCAAAAAAACCTTTTGCAAATCTGTTTAGACCCATAAATAAACCTAAAGGAACACCAAGTATTATTCCAAGAGACAAACCTAAAAATACTCTTAAAAAAGAATCCCAAATATGTCCTGTAGGAACTGGAATTTTGAAAGCTTCAAATTCACCAGTAACTATATCTAACATTCTGCTTTTGAAATTTGGATCAACCGTACCATCTTGATTATGAACAGGATATTTACCTGGCATAATATCAGCTATCCAGTCGGGAAGAATAAAACCAACTATTCTATTCACTCCCATCATTTCGTACCAAAGCATTGGAATCATTTTATATCCAACACTTGGTTTCAACATCTCTCCAAAAATTCTAAAAGTATCGGAAGGTTTAGGTAACCATCTGCCAGGGCCAGCTTCTGAACATTGAGGACCGCTTGCTACAATTGTTCCTGCTGGAAATAAAAGTATATCTATCGTTCTTAAATTTGCTTGTTCATTATTTTGAACTTTGTCAAAAGCTCTAATTGCATTTTCTAATTCATCTAATGTTTTGGGAGGAAAAATACTTGCATACTCTATTCTTCGCACAAGTTTTTTAATATCCTTTATATAATCAAGTTCTCGCCCGTCACCCAATCCATCCATATATTCTTTAATTTCACCAAAAATAGCTTCTGATTGTTTTAAGTACTCGGGGTTATGATTTCTCATTTCAAAAAATTCATCACTTATAGAATTTAATTCAGCCGCAGCTGCATGAAATTTTAACCCCCTTTTACTTTCAGGCAGAGGAGGGACTTCCATACCAGTAGCGCCCCATCCTAATTGCTTTTTTAAACCTTCATTTATTTCATTTTCTTCTTCTTCAGTTAAATTAGGATAGCTATCCTTTGGAAAATTTTCTGTTAGATGATTTAATCTAATAGTTAATTCATTTATTATATTTTTTGTATCATCTTCTAGATATCTTTCATCGGTTAATGATGGAATCATTAGCTTAGTGTCACGAAGTATATTGACAAATATTTTTTTGTCCTGATCTTTTAGGTTTGGATCGTTTTGTATTAAAATTATTTTATCTTCTATATTGATGTTTTCACGTTTAATTATTGCAGTACTTTTGTGTTGTCTTTCTACAATTGGAAAAAGATATTTTAAAGATAGTAATGACTCGTTAACTTTTGCAACTTGACAAAGTTCATTTGCAGATTTTGGATAAAAAGATTTTGCTATATCCCATGAATAATAAAGCCAGGACAATAAAAGAAAGCTGGATCCAACCACAACCCAATGCATTCCTCCTTTTGCTCTTTCAGGATTTCCAAAAACAGCGTCGGTTTTTTCTGTTTTAATTAATTTTCGACCATAAAGAATGGCTCCTACAACAGCAAAAATAGTAAAAAATGTAATAAATCCTGTAATCATTTTATATTTCTTTACCCATTATTTCTTCTTCCATATCCCAGATCATGGTTAAAATTTCTTCTCTTTTAGAAACAAACTCTTTATCATTTTTAATTTCTCTCAAATCTCCTTTTAATCCCATTGAGGCAAAAGGAAGTTTATATTCTTTATGTATTCTTCCAGGTCTGGGAGCCATTACATATACTCGCTCACCTAACAATAAAGCTTCTTCAACAGAGTGTGTGATTAGAATAATTGTTTTTCCAGTTTCTTTCCAAATTTTTAAAACCAGAGACTGCATTTTTTCCCTAGTTAAAGCATCTAATGCACCCAGAGGTTCATCCATTAAAATTAAATCGGGGTCATTTATAAGGCATCTTGCAAGTGCTACTCTTTGCTGCATGCCGCCAGATAATTGATAAGTAGGTGTATTTCCAAAACCCTTTAATCCAACTATATCAAGCCATTCTTCAACTTTTTTTGCAGTTTTAATTGGATCTTCTTTCTTCATTCTTAAACCAAAATTTACATTTTCGTTTACAGTCAACCATTCAAACAAAGCTCCCTGTTGAAAAACCATACCTCTTTCAACTCCTGGTCCATTAATTTCTTTTCCACCGAGGTTTATTGAACCAGAAGTGGGTCTAAGAAATCCAGCAGCTATATTTAATAAAGTTGTTTTTCCACATCCTGAGGGACCCAGGACTGTTAAAAGTTCACCTTTTTTTAGAGTAAAAGTAATATCTTTAAGCGCATGAACAGTCTCTCCTTTAAGAGACTTAAATATCATATTTACTTTTTGAGAAACCAGATCACTCATAAAGATAATATATTAAAATTTTTGTTAAAAAAATAGGCACCAATTTATTAAAATTGGCGCCTATTAATATTTTGTCTAACTCTTAAATTACGGTAGGTACTTAGTAGTAACTACTTTTGAGTAATTTCTAAGAGCTGGGTTTTCAGCTGTTGCGAACATATTGCCCATAACATCTAGATATTTCATAAGTATACCATTTTTATTCATATACTTAGATTTTATCTCACCCGCATCTGGGAATCCGAAACCACCCATTTGCTTTTTAGTACCAGCTAGATCCATAGCAGCATCTTTAGCTATAATATTCATATTAGATTTACCTGCTCTAAATTTAGCATTATATTCATGAGTTATTTCTACAAACGTTCTAACCATTCCTGGGTTTTCTTTTAAGAATTTGTTAGTTACAGAAGTTATATCAATACCAGATATTCCAGCATCAGTAGCTTCTTTAACAGTTAACATTCTTGTACCAGCTTTAAGTGCGTTTTCGATAGATTTACCACCGAATAAACATGCCATAGCAACATCACCATTTTGAAGTGCAGCAGAACCATCTTCAGGGTTCATGTCTACAACTGATACTTTACCAGCATCAGCTCCAATAACTTTCATAGTTTCTTTAAAAACGTAATCAGCCATTGTTCCTACAGGAACAGCAACTTTTTTACCTTCTAACTGAGCTGCATTTGCTTTTGTAATACCTGATGCATTTGACACTATACAAGTAGTATTCCCCATTCCGTATGTAACGGCGATATCTACAAGTTTAATAGGTGCTTTTGCATTAACGGCATTAACGAATGGTGTTAAACCTTGAGAGTAAGAGATATCAATATCTCCAGATAACATAGCTTCAGTCATCTCTCCACCAGTTGCAAAATTTGTCCACTTAACTGGAACTCCTAAAGCATCGTCAAAAACTTTTTTAACTTTTGCTTCTTGGTTTGGAGTTGCCCACTCTAAGAAGAATGCTACTCTAACTTCGTTAGCAGCTGACAATGCTGCTGATATACTTAAAGTGAAAGCAACTATACTTCCTAGTACTAAACTTACTATTTTTCTCATATTTTCCTCTTAATAATTATTAAGTAATGTAAGGCATTTAAAATGAAAAACAGAGATAAGTAAAACAAAAATAATTACTACTTCAGGTTGTATTCATTAAATTTTTATTGGTAGTTTTAGTTAAAATGATAGTCTACAAATTATTCTATACTAAAAATTATGAGCTCAACAGACACATCAAAAATACCTAATTCTTTACAAGAACATTGGATGCCATTTACGTCCAATAAGGATTTTAAAGAAAATCCAAGATTAATTACTGGAGCAAAAGGGGTGTATTTAACAAACCATCATGGAAAAACTATGATAGATGCAAGTTCAGGATTATTTTGTAATCCTTTAGGGCATGGCAGAAAAGAAATAACGAATGCTGTAGCAAAACAATTAGAACAACTTGATTATGTTCAACCCTTTCAACAAGGGTTCGGAGGTTCATTTGAATTAGCAAGAAGAATATCAAAACATACTCCAGGAAATTTAAACAGAATATTTTTTACAATATGCGGATCTACAGCAGTCGAAACCGCAATAAAAATTGTAATTGCTTATCATAAAGCAAAAGGCCAAGGGCAAAGATTTCGTTTTGTAGGTAGAGAACGTGCTTACCATGGAATGAATATTGGAGCTACATCAGTTGGAGGAATGATTAACAATGTAAAAACTTTTGCAAGTGTGTTGATGCCTGGCGTTGTTCATATGAGGCATACTCACTTAAAAGATCATAAGTTTATTAAAGGTCAGCCTACGACAGGTGCTGAAATGGCAGAAGATCTAGAGCGTATATGTATGAATTTTGGCTCAGAAAATATAGCTGCTTGTATTGTAGAGCCAATTGCAGGTTCTACAGGAACGTTAGTACCTCCAAAAGGATATTTAAATCGTTTAAGAGAAATTTGTGACAAACATGGAATAATATTAATTTTTGATGAAGTAATTACTGGTTGGGGTAGAACAGGTTCAGCTTTTGCCGCGCAAGAGTTTGGCGTTACACCAGACGTTATGACAATGGCAAAAGCAACAACAAATGGTGTTGTCCCAATGGGAGTCGTAGCCGTAAAAGAAGAAATTTATGATGCTGTCATGGACTCATCTCCAAAGGGTGCTGTAGAATTATTTCATGGTTACACTTATTCAGGCATTCCTGTTTCAGTAGCAGCGGCCTTAGCGGTTCAAGATATATTTGAAAAAGAAAACATTTTTAAAAAAGCAAAAGAAATGTCACCATATTTTTTAGAAGGTTTATTTTCACTAAAAGACCTTGATGCAGTAGATAACATTAGAGGTTATGGCATGATGGGTGGAATTGATATGAAATTAAAAGAAAAACCTGGCAGGGCAGGGTATGAATGTTTTAAAGCTTGTTACGAAGCAGGTGTAAATTTCAAAGCTACAGGAGATTGTTTAATTATTGCCCCTCAATTTATTTGTGAAAAAAAACATATAGATGAAATAATTGAAAAATTACGAACTGGTATTTCAAATTATACGAAGAAGTAGTTATGCTAGTTGGAGTTCCCAAAGAAATTAAGCCACAGGAAAATAGAATAGGATTAACACCAGAGAGTGTAAAAGTTTTAACTTCAAATGGTCATAAAGTTTTAGTCGAAAACAATGGTGGTTATGAAGCTGGATTTGATAATGACCAATATATTAAAGCTGGAGCTAAGATTGTTAATAAAGCGGAAGATATTTTTAGTGATTCAGAAATAATTGTTAAAGTAAAAGAACCTTTAAGTAACGAAGTAAAAATGCTTAAAGAAAATCAAATAGTTTTTACTTATTTACATTTAGCGGCAGCAAAAGAACTAACAGAAGGCTTGGTTAAATCCAAATCAGTGTGCATAGCATATGAAACTGTTACAGATAACAACGGACGTTTACCATTATTAGCTCCAATGAGTGCAGTAGCAGGTCGGATGTCTATTCAAGCAGGCGCACATTCATTAGAAAAAAATCAAAAAGGTAGAGGTCTATTATTAGGAGGAGCTCCTGGCATTGAGCCAGCAACAGTCGTTATTCTAGGTGGTGGAGTGGTTGGTGAAAATGCAGCTCTTATTGCTACTGGAATGAAATCGAAAGTTTATGTAATAGATAAATCTTTAGAAAGATTGGAACAATTAAAAAAAATATTTGGGAATACGATTATTCCTAAACAAAGTGAAAAAACGGACTTGAAAAAATTAATTTCCCAATGCGATTTATTAATTGGTGGGGTGTTAATACCTGGAGCTGAAGCGCCAAAGCTTGTAACTAAAGACATGCTAAAATTAATGAAAAGAGGATCAGTAATTGTTGATGTTGCTATAGATCAAGGTGGTTGTGTAGAAACAAGTAAACCAACAACTCATGCAAATCCAACTTATATTGTTGATGATATTGTTCATTACTGTGTAGCTAATATGCCCGGAGGAGTTCCAAGAACATCTACACTTGCATTGAATAAAGCCACTCTTCCTTTTTTATCAAAACTTGTAGATAAAGGTTATGAAAAAGCTCTTAGAGAAGATAAAAACTTTTTAGCAGGTTTAAACATTTTTAAAGGACAAATAACTTACAAAGCAGTAGCAGAAGTTTTTGGTCATCAATATGTTTCTCCCAGTGAGGCTTTAACAAATGTATAAACCTTTACCTAAATGTTTAACGATAAAAAAATCACCTATAGAAGGGTTGGGTTTATATGCAACAGGTAATATTAAAGCTAATTCATTTATTGGAGTTACCCATATTCAGGCTAAGAATTTTGAAAATGGATATATCAGAACTCCCCTAGGAGGTTTTTATAATCATTCAAACGAACCTAATGTCCGTAGAGTAATTTCTGACAATCTACCTAATCTAAAATGTGGTGATCCCATCGATGATTCTTTGGATATGACTAAAATCCCTGACGGCAAAGCAAGTAGAGAAAATTTATACCCAAATGTTGTTGGCAAATATATGTTTATTGTTTCAATAAAAGACATAAAAGCTGGAGATGAATTAACAGCTAACTACAATCTTTATACATATCCTAAAACCGGTATTGGATTACAATCTTTTTAAAGAATCAAAATCGATTTGAGTATTAAAGCCCTTAGCTACACCTTGGTCGTTAATCTCTAAATTTAATATTTTATCTTTGTTTAATTCTAATATTTTTTTTGCACCAACATCTCCATCTATACTCATAATTTTTTCTTTCATTGATTTATTGAATAAAATTGGATTTCCTTGTTGACCCTTATAAGTAGGTACGAGTATATCTTTTTGATTTTTAGATTTAATTAAAAAATCATAAATATTTGAACTAACCATTGGCATATCTGCCAAACATATAAAGAAAGATTCACTATTATCGGATAAATGATTTATTCCTACTTTAATAGAAGATGCCATCCCACTTTCAAAATCTTTATTAAAAATAAATTTAACTTTTTCGTGTTTATCTATAAGTTTTTCAATAATTTCTTTTTGATATCCAAGAACAATAATCAATTCGTTAATGGAACTAGCTAAAATATTTTTGACTGAGTGTTTTATTAAGGGAATACCTTGAATTTTTTTGGTTAATTTATTTTCACCACCCATTCTCTTTGATAATCCTGCGGCTAATAAAATTGATGAAATCATATTAAAATTTATTTTTTATAAACTTCGGAAACTAACTGGGCAATAATTGATAAAGCAATCTCAGGAGCCGATCTGCCACCTAACTTAATACCAATAGGTCCAAAAATTTTACTGATTTGTTCATCGGTAAATCCAGATTCTTTCAGCCTCTTACATCTGTTATCATGAGTTTTTTTGCTTCCAAGAGCTCCTATATAAAAAAAATTGTTTTTTTAAAGCATATTGTAGAGCTGGATCATCAATTTTAGGATCATGAGTTAAGGCGATTAAAGCAGCATTTTTATCAGGCCTAATTTCTTCTAAAGCTTCCTTTGGCCATTTGTTAATAATTTTGATAAATGGAAATCTTTGTTTAGTGGCAAAATATCCTCTAGGGTCAATAATAGATATTTCAAAATTAAGATCTTTTGAAAAATTAATTATATATTGAGCAATATGGACTGCCCCAACAATAAAAACTTTAATTGGTTGGATATAATTTTCAACAAAGATGTTAGTATTCTCAATTATTCCGTTCTTTTTTCTTTCGGCAAAAAAATTAATTTTTTCTTTGTATTTTTCAAAATTTTTATCAATAGGTTTATCTTTTTCATAGACACATCCTTCAGCATTTTCTAGATTTGTAATGATCAAAAACTCAGATTTTTTTTTCTTTTTCTCGATAATTTTATTTAAAAGATCTTTTTTCATCTACTTAATTTGTTCTAAAAAAATTGCTATTTCTCCCCCACATGCTAACCCAACGTCCCATGCATTTTGATCTGAAACTTTAAATTCTATTTTTTTACATATTTTTTTTTCTTTTATTAAATTTATACATTCCCGTACTACAGCTGTTTCAACGCATCCTCCAGAAACAGACCCAGAGAAGTCGCCTTTGTCATTGACTATCATTCTACTTCCAACAGCTCTAGGTGAGGATCCCCAAGTTTGTATAACTGTTGCTAAAACAACTTGTTGCTTTGACTCTATCCAGTCTTTAGCTTCATCTAATATTTTTTCATCAAATGAATTTTTCATTTGTTATAGTGTAAATTAAAAATTGATAAGTTTGAACTATTAGCAGCTTGATACTGCTTTTTTGGCCATTACTTTGATTAAATGAGCTCTATATTCCGCCGATGCATGTATATCTTCATTAAGATTTTTATCTGAAATATTTACTTTATCAATTGCTGAAACTGAAAAATTAGATGATAAAGCAGATTCTAATTCTTTTGATCTAAAAACACAAGAAGCTGCTCCTGTTACAGAAACTCTTGTTTCATTTTTGTATTTAGCGACATTAACCCCAACTATAGCGTATCTTGAAGCTGGATTTGGGTATTTAGCATAAGCTGATTTTTCTGGAATTTCAAACTCAACTGCCTCTATTAGTTCCCCTTTTTTTAAATCAGTTTCAAACATTCCCTTAAAAAATTTATCTGAAGAGATTTTTCTTTTATTTGTATGAATAGTTGCGTTTAGCGCTAAACAGGCTGAAGGGTAATCTGCAGCAGGATCATTGTTTGCTATTGAACCACCAATTGTACCTCTATTTCTTACTTGAGGATCTCCAATTCCATCAGCTAACATTGAAAGTGAAGGGATTGACTTTCCTACTTCTTTCGATGCAGCAACTTCTGCATGTGTAGTTGTAGCACCAATTTTTAAAGATTTACTAGATACTTTAATACCGGAAAGTCCCTTAATTTTTTTTATGTTAATGAGATCTGAATACGCAGCTAGCCTTAGTTTCATTGCTGGGATAAGAGACATCCCTCCAGCCAAAAAAGTTGCTCGTCCTGAGGCTAGTTTAGTGGCCTCTTTTGTGTTAGCCGCAGATTTAAAATTAAAACTTTTCATATTTAAGCCGCTGCTTTCTTAGAGCCATTTTTTTTCAAAGCTTTCCAAACTTTTTCAGCTGTTGCTGGCATTTGAACATCTGTTCCAACAGCATCAATTACCGCATTCATTACAGCTGCGGGCGCCGCAATCGTCCCAGCTTCACCACACCCTTTAGCACCTAATGGGTTAGAAGTTGCTGGAGTGCAAGTATAATCCAAAGCTATATGAGGAAAATTATCTGCTCTCGGCATTGTATAATCCATATATGATGCAGACGTTAATTGGCCTGATTTATCATAGTGAGCATTTTCATATAAAGCTTGCCCAACTCCTTGAGCTACACCACCGTATACTTGCCCTTCAACAATCAATGGATTTATAACTGTGCCAAAATCATCTACCACCGTATATTTAACTAATTTTGTTTCTCCTGTTTCTTCATCTACTTCAACTTCACAAATATGTGAGCCTGAAGGAAATGAAAAATTAGAGGGATCAAAAAAAGAAGTTTCAATTAAACCTGGCTCTACTCCTTCAGGAAGAGGTGAATTAACATCTCCAAATGTACCTGGCAGGTAACAAGCAAACGCTATTTCACCAATTGTTTTCTTTTTATTTGAATTTTTTAATATAAATTCTCCAGCCTTAAAATCTATATCTTCTGGCTTTCCATCCAGCATTTTGGCAGCAACTTTTTTACCTTTTGCAATAATTTTATCGCAAGCTTTTACAATTGCTGTTCCCCCAACGGCAAGAGATCTTGATCCATAAGTTCCCATTCCAAAAGGTCCTTTATCAGTATCTCCGTGAACAATATCAATATTTTCAATAGCAACACCGAGTTTATCGCCAACGATTTGAGCAAATGTTGTATCATGACTTTGTCCGTGACTATGAGCTCCAGTAAAAACAGAAACATTTCCTGTAGCGTTAAATCTTACTTCAGCTGATTCCCACAAACCTACTCCAGAACCAATTGACATTACTACAGCTGAAGGAGCAACTCCGCACGCTTCAAAATAAGTAGAGAATCCTATACCTCTTAACTTCCCTTTTTTTGCAGACTGTGATCTTCTATTTTCGAAATTTTTGTAATCTGATAATTCGATTGCTTTGTCTAAATGGGCGTCATAATCACCTGAATCAATATTATGTACTAAACATTGTTGATGAGGAAATTTTTTAATAAAGTTTTTCTTTCTAAACTCTGCTTGATCCATACCAATTTCTTTTGCAGCTTCAGTAACAATTCTTTCAATTACATATGTTGCTTCTGGTCTGCCAGCGCCTCTGTAAGCATCTGTTGGGGCTGTGTTTGTATAAACACCTTTAACTGTGCAACATGCTGCTGGGATATCATAAATTCCTAAAAGCAAGGGAGCATATAAATAAGTTGGAGTAACAGCAGCTAAAACTAAAGAATAAGCTCCTAAATTTGCAATTGTGTCGACTTTTAAACCTGTTATTTTTGAATCACTATTAAGAGCTAGCTCAGCGTGAGTAACATGATCTCTACCATGGTTATCCGACATAAATGATTCGCTTCTTTCAGCTACCCATTTGACTGGTCTTCCGATTTTTTTTGAAGCATAAGCAATTACCACATCTTCTGCATAAACATTAATTTTAGATCCAAAGCCTCCACCTACATCAGGAGATACAATTCTAAATTTATGTTCTGGATGTACAGCATTAAAAGCTGACATAATTAATCTATCTAAATGTGGATTTTGACTTGCGGTATATAAAGTTAATTCATCTGAAGACGCATTATAGTCACCAATAGCTGCTCTTGGTTCCATCGCATTTGGTATTAACCTGTTGTTTACTATATCAACTTTAACAATTTTATCAGCTTTAGAAAAAGCTTCATCAGTTTTTCCTTTATCCCCCAACAAGAAGTCAAAAGATAAATTATTGTCAATTCCCTCGTGTATATTTTCAAATTTTGTTGCTTCATCAGTTCTTGTAACTGATTTTTGTACTTTGTAACTCACATTAACTAACTCAGCTGCATTTTTTGCTTGTTCGAGTGTCTCCGCAACAACAACTGCTATATGATCACCTACAAAATTTACTGAATCTTTTGCAAGAACAGGGTGAGGTGGACATTTCATATCTTTACCGTCTTGACTTACAATTTTCCAACCACATATTAATCCACCAATTTTATCTTTAACGACGCTATCTCCTGTAAAAACATCTATTACTCCAGGAGCTTTCATAGCTTTTGAATGATCTACCTTAATAATTTTTGCTCTTGCGTGAGGAGAGCGAACAAAATAGGCATAAGTTTGTTTAGATAAATTAATATCTGCTGTATATCGACCTTTACCAGTCAAAAATTTTTTATCTTCCTTTCGTTCTATTTTTGCTCCAACTAAATTTGCCATATTTTTTCCTTACATTTTTGAAGCTGCATCTTTCACAGCAGCCACTATTCCTTGGTAGCCTGTACAACGACATATGTTACCTTCCAACCAATCTCTTATTTCTTGTTCGCTTGGATTTTTATTTTTTTTCAATAAGTCCACAGCACTCATAACCATTCCTGGTGTACAAAATCCGCACTGCAAACCATGATGTTTTTTAAAAGCTTCCTGCATTGGATGCATTTTTCCATTATTTGCAATTCCTTCAATAGTTGTTACTTCGGCTCCATCACAATCTGCAACAAATGTTGTACAACTTTTTACTGAGTTACCATTTAAATGCACCACACAAGTTCCACATTGAGACGTATCACAACCAACATGAGTTCCTGTTAGTGATAAATTATCTCTTAAAAATTCTGAAAGTAGAATGTTATCCGGGATTTCCTTAGAAATCTTTTTACCGTTTATTTTAATATTTATACTGATCATTATTACCCCTCAAAAATAATACCGATCGTCTTAGTATATTTTATTAGAACTTAATAAATGGAATACTTCAACCAATATTTAACGTGAAACAAAATAAAAAATTACAACCAAAAGGAGAATCAAAATACCAATTGCTGAATAAATATACTTATTTAAAAAATTAGATTTAAGCTCTTTAACCCTTTTTACTTCAACACCCTCATTACTATCTTCTTGACTTTTTATAGGAGCCACCAAATCTGCAAACCTCCCAAAAAAATAATCTGACATTTTTTTTGCAACACCATCAATTAATCTGGATCCTAGTTGAGCTATTTTCCCTCCAATATCAATATTTACTTCGTAATTTAATTTTGTAACTCCATTTGTTTGAATTAGGTTTACATCAGCACTTCCATTTGCAAAACCCACAGAAGAATGACCTTCCCCAGATATAGTATAGCTTTCATTTTCTTTAATGTTTGACAAAGTAACAGTACCAGCAAATGTTGCATTCATTGGACCTATTTGATTTGTAGCAGAAGCTTCAAATGTATTATTATTAATTTTTATGAATGAATCACAACCTGGTATACATTGTTTTAAAATATCCGCGTCATTAAGCGCTTTCCAAACAAATTCTTTTTTCGCATTAAGCGTATATGATCCTACTAGTTTCATAATATTAAAAATTTAGTATATAATAATTTTTTGATATGGATAACAGCAAAAAAATAGAATTACAATCAGCTGCTTTTGAAAGATTAGTTCAGCATTTAAGAAAGAGAAATGATGTTCAAAATATAGATCTTATGAATCTAGCTGGATTTTGTAGAAATTGTTTATCAAAATGGTACCGCGAAGAAGCTGAAAAAAAAGGGAATTAAAATATCAGACCAAGAAGCAAGAAAACACGTTTATGGAATTTCTTATGAGGAATGGAAAAATAAGTACCAAAAGTAAACAATGTCAACAGGTAAACAAAATTTATTTATAGTTTTATCTTCAATTATAGTAACTTTATTTTTTGTTGAGGTATTTTTTCAGTATATTTATTTTAAAGACTTAGAAAAACTAAAAAATAATCCTTATGAACGATATATGCTTTTTGAAGAAGGTGAGAATTTTCAAAATGAAGAAAAAATTACGAAATATTTTCCTAATAAATTAATTTTATCTGAAACTTTTTATAAAATTGAGGATGAATTTTTAAAAGAATATTCTTATGAAATAACCACAAATAATTTTGGTTTAGTACAGAATACTGATATAGAAGAGGATATTCAGTCCATACTTTTCTTAGGAGATTCTAATGCAGAAGGTCAAGGGGCAAAACCCTGGATTAACAAATTTAAAGGAAAATATAAAAATTTTCAAATTATTAATGGAGGTATTTTTGGTACTGGACCCATGCAATTTGAATTAATGGAAAAACATGTTTCTAAAAAATTTAATGTTAAAAAAGTAGTTTTTTATTATATCGGAGACGATATGCGAAGAGGTGCATCAGTTTTACCCATTCAAACTTTAGAATGTCTAAAGAGTCATTTAAATTGCATAGGTAATGAAAATATGTATGGTTTTCCATTAAGAAATGAAAATCCTATTAATTTTTTAAAATATTTAGCAAATTACAGATATGAGCAGGGCAAAATTAAAAATAAAAATTTTAAATATTTTAGGAGAAAAATTAAAAATAGTCTTAACAATTTATATATAATTAAAATTCCACATAATTTCTTAAAACAAAAATTTTATAGTTCAGATGATGATAAAATTATAAAAAATTTTAACTCAATAAATAATTTATATCAAAAATATAAAAATAATATTTATTTTATTCAGCTAATCACAAAAGCTGAGCTTTTATCAAATACCAAAAGTTATAATACTTTATATGCTGAACGTTATATAAAAAAGCTTACTGATAATCATTTTTATTGCAATTTTGATAATAATATAAATAATTATTACAAAATTGATGGTCACTTAAATGCTGATGGATATCAAAGTTTGTATGAATGCACTAGAAAGATATTAGATGAAAATTAATCCAGTTAGAGCTCTTATAATTGTATCTATTTCTATAATTATTTTATATACGCTTGGGTTATTTTTGCCAATTATAAAAAATACAAAAGAGTCAAAAGTAAATTACTTTTTTAACAGTGAATTGGTTTACAAATCTGAAAAAAAAATTACTTTTCTTTAAGTCTAGGAAATAATTCTACAAAATTGCAAGGTTTATGATTTATATCTAGTTGGTATTTTAATATTTGGTCCCATGCATCTATTACTCCTCCCGATGATCCTGGTAAAGCAAATATATATTTTCCTTTAGCTAATACAGCACAAGCTCTTGATTGTATGGTAGAAGTACCCACTGTTTTATAACTTAAGTATCTAAATAACTCTCCAAAACCCGAAATTTCCTTGTCAGCTATTTCTTTTATTGCTTCTGGAGTAATATCTCTACCAGTTAAACCCGTTCCACCAGTTGTTATAATTACATCTAAATTATCTACTTTGAGCCAGTCGTTTAAAGTTTTTTTAATTTGCTCTTTGTCATCTTTTACGATTTTTCTATCAAACAATTTATGATTTTGTTCTTTTATTTTATCAACCAGGATTGCACCTGATTTATCAGTTTCAATTGTTCTCGTATCGGTAACAGTTAATAATGCTATGTTTACTTGCATAAAATATATTATAGATTAAATAAAATAAACAAACATGACATTTCTATCAATATTATTTTTAATCACAGCTATATTGTATTCTAGCGTTGGTTTTGGTGGAGGATCAACATACTTAGCTTTACTTTTAATTTGGGGAATTCCTTACTTTATAATTCCCGTACTAGCTCTATCTTGCAATATAATTGTAGTTATAGGTAATTGTTTTAATTACATCAGAGCAGGAAATTTAAAAATAAAACTTTTATTACCTTACTTAATAGGATCAATTCCTATGGCATACATTGGAGGATCTTTATCAGTAAAAAAAGAGCTGTTCGAAGTATTTTTATTTTTAGTTTTAGCAATAGCAGGAATATTATTACTATTAAACTTTAAATCTTACGAAGATAAAGAAGAAATTTACCGAAAAATTCCATTAACAATTTCAATTTTTATAGGAGGAGTTCTAGGATTAGTTTCAGGTATTGTTGGAATTGGTGGTGGTATATTTTTAAGTCCAATACTTTTTTTGATAAAAGCAGATAGACCTAAATATATAGTTGCGACAGCTTCATTATTTATATTAATTAATTCTATATCAGGAATATTAGGACAATTAACAAAAAATGAAGTTTTAAACGAACTAGCAAATTATTGGTTTCTTTTATTGGTAGTTTTTGTAGGAGGACAGATAGGAAATTTTTTAAATCTGAAAATATTTCCTACTCGTATATTAGCCCTAGTTACAGCCAGCCTTGTTCTTTTTGTCGCGGCGAGGATAGGGTTGAGACTTAGTGGACTTTTATAAAAAATTAAGCTATATAAAAAAATAATTGTATATCAGCAAAATAAGATAATAATTTCTGTTATGAATTTTTTAAGTGAATTTTGGGAATTTTTAAGAGCCAGAAAAAAGTTTTGGCTTTTTCCTATAATAATAGTTTTATTTTTATTCGGTGGTTTGTTTGTTTTTTCACAAGGATCTGTAGTGGCGCCTTTTATTTACGCAATATTTTAACTTTTGTTAAACAATAAACGTTTATAAGACAATTAATGAAATTTAAAAAAAATTTTTTTACAAATAATGATGATATAGTAGATTTTGATATAACAGATTCTACAACTCGTAAGGTTAAAGAATTCTATGAGAAATTTCCTTTTCCCAATTATAAATTAAACGATAACAAACAAACAATTTTAGAACAGGGAGACAAAAATTCTTTTGCAAAGGAATTAAAGAGTTTTATAGGTTTTAATAAGTCTATGATTGAAATTGGATCTGGCACTTGTCAACTTTCAAATTATTTGGCAATTGGTACTAATAATGAAATTTGTGCTTTTGATAGTTCATTAACATCCTTAAAAATTGGTAAAAAATTTGCTAAAGAAAACAATATTCCAAATATTAATTTTATAAGAGGAGATATATTTGACAAAATTTTTGAAGATGAAATTTTCGATTTTATTTTATGCAATGGTGTTTTGCATCACACTGCGAATCCATATAAAGCTTTTTGTAGTATAGTTCCTTATTTAAAAAAAAATGGTTATATATTGATTGGGCTTTATAATAAAATTGGGAGAACAAGAACAAATTTTAGAAGGTATATATATAAAATTTTTGGAGAAAAAATAACAATGTATCTCGATCCAATTTTGCGAAAAATTGATAAAAACTCTAAGGATAAAATTGAAGCTTGGATAAGAGATCAATATTTACATCCAGTAGAAACCTCTCACACTTTTGATGAAGTGCTAAATTGGTTTAAGTTAAATAATATAGAATTTATAAATTCTATTCCTCAGTGTTCTCTATTTGAAGAGCCTTCTAAAAGCTTTTTTGACAAAACCAAACAAGGAACATTTATTGAAAGAATACTACAACAATTTATGATGATTTTAAGCAGGTATGGATCTGAAGGAGGATTGTTTATATTTGTTGGAAGAAAAAAATAAAATAATTAAAAATGCAAGATAAAAATCACAATTATATCCTTAGTAAAAAATTAGACTTATTTCTTATTAAGTTTCCTATTATCTTTCCTATAATCTATGGCTTAAGTTTGTACTCATTTCCTAATTACGAAAATTTTATTATTTTTATTTCTCTTTTACTTCTTGCCGAGCCACATTTTGGTGCTACTTGGCCCCTTTTTTTAGATAAAAATAATATTTCAGAAATTAAAACAAAAAAGACTATATACATATATATACCATTACTAATTGTTATTTTTTCATTTATAGGTTTTTTTTATTTTAATTCATTTTTTTTACTTATCTTTTTTGCCATTAATATGTACCATGTAACTAGACAAAGTTATGGTATTTGTAAACTATACAAGACAAATGAAAAAGAACTTATATACCAAGAAAATTTAATATATTTTATTAATGGGGTGTTTTTTTTAATTGGAATTTTAAGATTTTATATTCCAATTATAAATTTTGAAAATATAATTCAATTAAATTTAATAATAATTTTTTTACTTACTATAATTTTTATATATTATTATTTTAAATTTAAAAATGTCCATAATCTACTTACATTAATTACGGGATCGATAATTTTTTTACCAATATGTTTTGTAGATAAACCTATACATGCAATTTTAATGGGTGTTACAATGCATTATACTCAGTATTTAGCACTAACTTTTAAAATATTCAAAAAAAGAGAAACTAACAATCCTCTGAGTATTATTAATATTAAAGGAATTTTAAATTCTAGGTTTTTCTTAATTATTCTGTTTTATGGTTTTGTAATGACAATGCTATCATCTTACTTTACAAATATTGGAGACCAGGCGTTTAAATCTTTGATAGTTATACCTATAATAGGTCAAATGCTACATTTTTACTTAGATTCTCAGCTTTGGAAATTTAGTGTTAAACATAATAGAGATGTAACTTTAAAACATTTGTACAGTTAGTAGAATTTTTTTGAAATTTGCGTTATATAAAGTGTAAGTTTTTTTTCGATTTAATCGTATAAAAAAAATATGTCTCGTAAAAAAAAAATAAAAATAAATTCGAATAGAAGTTTTGGATTAGTTTTTTTTGTTATTTTTTTTATTATTGCTTTTTGGTCTTTTAAAGGTGAATTCAGCCAAATAAAAACCTTTCCATTAATTATTTCATTTATTTTTTTAGTTTTAGGTATAATAAATTCAAATATATTAACACCATTAAATAAACTTTGGTTTAAATTTGGTTTAATGTTAGGTCGACTTATTTCTCCTGTTATAATGGCAAGTATATTTTTTTTAATTGTTACTCCTATAGGTTTAATTATGAAAGTAGCAAGAAAGGATTCAATGGGAAAAAAATATAACAAAAAAGCAAAATCGTACTGGTTAAAAAGACAATATCCAATCAGTACAATGAAAAGACAGTTTTAAAGTGATTTCAATACTAGGAATTTCGGCGTTTTACCATGATAGTGCAGCTGCAATTGTAATAGATGGAAAAATAATAGCGGCAGCACAAGAAGAAAGATTTTCAAGAAAAAAGCATGATTCCAGTTATCCCTTTCACGCAGTAGATTATGTTTTAAAAGAATCAAAATTAAAACTTAGTGAAATTGATTATATAGTGTTTTATGAAAAACCATTTTTAAAATTTGAAAGACTACTAGAAACCTACGTGTCTTTTGCGCCAAAAGGTTTTAAATCATTTTCTATGTCTATACCTTTGTGGCTAAAAGAAAAACTTTTTCAAAAAAAAATGTTGTTTAATGAATTAAAGGAGCATGATAAAAATTTCAATAATATAAATAAAATTTATTTTTCAGAACATCATTTTAGTCATGCAGCTAGTGCTTTTTATCCCTCTCCTTTCGAAGAGGCAGTTGTTTTAACATTAGACGGCGTAGGTGAATGGGCAACTACAACTGTCGCTAAAGGAAAAGGCAAAGATTTGGAGATAATAAAAGAAATTCATTTCCCTCATTCAATTGGTCTACTTTATTCTGCATTTACTTATTATACCGGCTTTAAAGTTAATAGTGGAGAATATAAAGTAATGGGTCTAGCGCCGTACGGTGAACCAAAATTTAAAAATATTATTTTAGATAAATTAATAGATTTAAAGGAAGATGGTACTTTTAAATTAAATATGGATTATTTTAATTATGCTACAGGCTTAACTATGACCAATGATAATTTCTCAAAACTATTTGGACAACCAGTAAGAAATTCTGAAATAGATAAGCTCACACAATTTCATATGGACATAGCATCTTCAATTCAGTCTATTACTGAAGAAATAATTATAAAATTAGCTAAATCTATTAAAGAAGAGTTTAACTCAGAAAATTTATGTATGGCTGGTGGTGTTGCATTAAATTGTGTAGCTAATGGTAAAATTTTGAAAGAGAAAATATTTAAAAATATTTGGATACAGCCAGCAGCAGGAGACGCTGGAGGTTCTCTCGGAGCTGCTTTGGGATTGTGGCACAAGGAGCTTAAAAAAGAAAGATTGTTACCTTTAAAAGATAATATGAAAGGATCTTATTTGGGTCCAAGTTTTAGTGATAATTTTATAGAAAAAAAGCTATTTGATTTAGGAGCGGTGTACGAAAAATTATCTGAAGAAAAAATGCTGGAGACAACAGCATCAGAACTTGCTAAAGAAAAAACTATAGGATGGTTCCAAGGAAGAATGGAATTTGGTCCTCGTGCGTTAGGAGCGCGCTCAATTATTGCCGATCCAAGATCAGATAAAATGCAGAAAAAATTAAATCTTAAGATAAAATTTAGAGAAAGTTTTAGACCATTTGCTCCTTCTATAATCAAAGAAGATTTATCAGATTGGTTTGATCTTCAAGAAGATAGTCCTTATATGCTCTTAGTTGCCGATGTTAATAATAATATTAAAAAAGAAATGACGACTGAAGAAAAAAAACTTTTTGGTATAAAAAAATTAAATATTAAAAGATCAAAAATACCTGCAGTTACACATGTTGATTATTCTGCAAGGATTCAAACCGTTCATGAAGAAACAAATCCTAAATATTATAAATTAATAAAAATTTTTAAAAAAATTACCAATTGTCCAGTAATTGTAAATACCTCATTTAACGTTAGAGGTGAGCCAATAGTATGTACAATTAATGATGCTTACCAATGTTTTATGGGAACAGATCTAGACATGTTAGTCTGTGGAAATTTTGTTCTGTATAAAGAAAAGCAAAATATAAAATCAAAGATAAATTACAAGGATCAATTTAAACTTGATTAAATTTAATTAGTAAATAGGGCTTTTTTAATATTTACTTCAGGTTGAATTTTTGATGTAATTGATATTATAACAAAATGGCTTCGTACAAATACATGCAAGATCAGGATAAAGGCAGGGCAGTTAATTATAGAGAAAAAATGCCTAAGATTTCATATTTAATACACCAAGCACGGTTTGAAGAAAGAAGAGAAAAATTAAGTAATATATTTTACGGAGTTGTAGCTATATCAGCTTTGGTAGTTACAGGATTAATAATAGCACTATAGAGATATAATAAATTATACTTTTCTAAATTTTTTTTTGTACCATTCGAGCATTAACTTCAAGCCATTATCTAGATTAATAACAGGTTTGTAGTTAGATGTTATTTTTTTTAAAAGCTTAGAATCAGAACTTTTTACAAACCTACCTTCGGGTTTTTTAATATTATATACAAATTTTGGAGTTTTATTTGCAAGAGTACAGATTTTTTTTGCTAACTCTTTTATGCTTACTGTATTTTCATAACCAATATTTACTGGTGATTTAGAAAATTTTTTTTTAAAAATTTTATACATGATTTTAGCACAATCTTTTGCGTGTAAATAATTTCTTCTCTGATTACCAGATCCCCAAATTTCTAATTTTTTATTTGATTCCATAATTTTTTTAACCAACATAGGAATGGCTTGACTATTTTTTCCCATCCAATTGTATCTTTCTGCATAAATATTAAATGGTCTTACAATAGTAAGTGGAAAATTATAAATTTTAGACATAATTAAGATTTTTCTTTCTAACGAACGTTTTGCTAAACCATATCCTAAATTTGCTTTTTCTGGAATTCCTTTTGGGTTCAATTCTTCTTTTATTTTTTTAGGACCATTATCATCGTATACACAAGATGAGCTTACACACTGAAAATAATCTATTTTTATTTTTTTTAAAATTAAAAGTAAGTTTTCGGTAA